>JBFMDH010000011.1 GCA_040754075.1 Acidobacteriota bacterium | reverse complement strand
GCAAGCGAATTGGCAAAAGTGTTATGATGCATCGAGACCTTCCTCCGGTTCTGTGTGGTTTTGCAACTAACAGAGTAACCGAGGGAGGTCCTTTTTTTAATTGTCAACCGACTTTGTTACAGCCCTGCTCTCCAAGCATCAATCGAACCATCGTGGAATTGAAACCAGCATCCTGAATTGCTCACGCTTGGCATAGCGTATGCATCAATCGAACCATCGTGGAATTGAAACTTATTTTTCGGCTGGACGGTGTAGATGGAAAAGCATGCATCAATCGAACCATCGTGGAATTGAAACAAATCCTCATCATAATTACCCTCTTCTTCGTCGAGGGGCATCAATCGAACCATCGTGGAATTGAAACGCACTTTGATTTACTGGGTCACGACCGCAATTGCCCGGGCATCAATCGAACCATCGTGGAATTGAAACCGGCGGCAAGCCGATGAAAGGTAATCTGGCAATCCTTGCATCAATCGAACCATCGTGGAATTGAAACGAGTGCGTTCACCACCTGAGTTTTGCGCTATCGCATGCATCAATCGAACCATCGTGGAATTGAAACCACCTTGCACCAGAGTAAGCGCCATCATTACGAAAAGCATCAATCGAACCATCGTGGAATTGAAACAGTTTAAGGCAGGGGTATACGAGAAATCCCTTGCCGGCATCAATCGAACCATCGTGGAATTGAAACTTAAAACACTGCCGTCCGAATCGAAAAAAATAGCCGTGCATCAATCGAACCATCGTGGAATTGAAACTGAAGTTCAGGCAGTTGTCGGGATTTGAGAAGTATAGCATCAATCGAACCATCGTGGAATTGAAACCGGTTTTTGTGTCGCCGTCGCCATTTTTTCTGCTCGCGCATCAATCGAACCATCGTGGAATTGAAACTTGCCCACGTTGCGTCACCGTAACCAGTGACGTTGTGCATCAATCGAACCATCGTGGAATTGAAACTGCGCTTTGGTGATGGAGTAATTGCGCCGAAGCCAAAGCATCAATCGAACCATCGTGGAATTGAAACTATGCCCGGCTCCTGGTCTTCGGAAGGCTGGGCGTCGCATCAATCGAACCATCGTGGAATTGAAACAATGAAGATGCGCGAAAGCGACCTTTCAATTTTGCGTGCATCAATCGAACCATCGTGGAATTGAAACATCACAGACCTCAACTCGCGAGTCATTGGGCAGTTCGCATCAATCGAACCATCGTGGAATTGAAACTTTCTTCGACGAATAAACTATCTTGTTGAAATAAGGCATCAATCGAACCATCGTGGAATTGAAACACACAACGACATGCATTGCTGGCAGAAATTCAAGCTGCATCAATCGAACCATCGTGGAATTGAAACGCTGGATATGTGGATTTTGTGGAATAAAAAAATGAAGCATCAATCGAACCATCGTGGAATTGAAACATTTAAATTCTCACTGATTGACCTGGAATTCTTCTTGCATCAATCGAACCATCGTGGAATTGAAACTAAGAAGAATAGATCGATTCAGCAATCGCAATCGCCGGCATCAATCGAACCATCGTGGAATTGAAACGTTGAAGGTATAGTATACGAATAATTTACTCCATCGGCATCAATCGAACCATCGTGGAATTGAAACTATTATCTTGATAAGGAAGATGAATTTCAAAGACTTGCATCAATCGAACCATCGTGGAATTGAAACATGCAGAGCAAAGGTACAAGCAGTCTTGTAGATTTTCGCATCAATCGAACCATCGTGGAATTGAAACGAGATAGATTTCTGACTCTTCTCCTCTTTTCCCGTTGCATCAATCGAACCATCGTGGAATTGAAACTTGCTCCAAAAGTGCGAGCAAGGTGGCGCTGAGGATGCATCAATCGAACCATCGTGGAATTGAAACTCAACGTCGCATCGCCCGCCAGCGTGGCGATTATCCAGCATCAATCGAACCATCGTGGAATTGAAACTTTACGGCTGCTGCCGGAGCAAAAGAGATTGCTGCGGGCATCAATCGAACCATCGTGGAATTGAAACTCGAAAGTGGTTGAAGAAATGTGCCGGGTTTGTTGTGCATCAATCGAACCATCGTGGAATTGAAACCTGTGGACGCTAATACGCCTTTTTCTTTTCCTAAATCGCATCAATCGAACCATCGTGGAATTGAAACCAGTTTGGTGTTTTGAAATGGTTGACTGGAAAAAGTGCATCAATCGAACCATCGTGGAATTGAAACATTATTCACGACTCGAACACGATTTCAGAGCACCGGGCATCAATCGAACCATCGTGGAATTGAAACGCAGCGATGGCAAGGCAAAGCGAAGCCGCAATCATGTGCATCAATCGAACCATCGTGGAATTGAAACCCCAACCGGCAATCGCTGAACACGCCTGGTGGTTAGCGCATCAATCGAACCATCGTGGAATTGAAACTTTGATATAGCGACAATCAGCGTGGTTAGCAAAACGGCATCAATCGAACCATCGTGGAATTGAAACTTTTTGAGGTCTTCTTTTGTGGGATGACCTTGTAGTGCATCAATCGAACCATCGTGGAATTGAAACCACAGGTTTCTAATTCAGCGATAGATAAATCTCTGGCATCAATCGAACCATCGTGGAATTGAAACTAACTTATTGAGCTTGTCGAGGTTTAAACGGTAGTAGCATCAATCGAACCATCGTGGAATTGAAACTCGGTTGTAGTTGGGTTTTCAGAAATTCCTTGTGTGGCATCAATCGAACCATCGTGGAATTGAAACTCATACAGTCCTCTCATAACTTGGTCATCAGTCCCATGCATCAATCGAACCATCGTGGAATTGAAACACACCTACAGCGAAAATCTGCGGCTCAAAATGAAAGGCATCAATCGAACCATCGTGGAATTGAAACCGTGCCGCATTTGGAGTGGGGTTTTGCAAACGCGAGCATCAATCGAACCATCGTGGAATTGAAACATAAACCTAAAAAAACATCGCTTCTATTATTGCTCTGCATCAATCGAACCATCGTGGAATTGAAACCGTCGGTATCGAGCAACTCATTTAAGGCTCGACTGAGCATCAATCGAACCATCGTGGAATTGAAACAGCGTCGAATCGTTTCCGGTAAAAATAGCGCGCAGGCATCAATCGAACCATCGTGGAATTGAAACTGTCCTAGTCGTATATAGCCTGCATGGGATAAGTGTGCATCAATCGAACCATCGTGGAATTGAAACTAGCCTTGCTATAAGCCTCCCATCGCCCTTTGATTTGCATCAATCGAACCATCGTGGAATTGAAACATTCGTGCGGTTGCAGCATCCGAAAGCGAATATCGAGCATCAATCGAACCATCGTGGAATTGAAACTTTATCTGATAGGAGAACTATGCAATTCTTTATCATGCATCAATCGAACCATCGTGGAATTGAAACCGCCCTAAAGAAGGGCTTCTGGTAAACCCACGGAGGGCATCAATCGAACCATCGTGGAATTGAAACGATTGCAAAGCCTCATCAATCGCGGCTTCGGTGAAGCATCAATCGAACTATCGTGGAATTGAAACCTGGTTTCGATGGCGCACAGGGCGACACTGGCGCGCGCATCAATCGAACCATCGTGGAATTGAAACACATTGAGCTTCGCAATTTCAATTTAACCGTGCTTGGCATCAATCGAACCATCGTGGAATTGAAACACACACCGGGGATGGGCAATTTTTACGGCGGCCCGGGCATCAATCGAACCATCGTGGAATTGAAACTAAAAATATCGAGCGTGGCTATTGCCCTTGTGTCCGCGCATCAATCGAACCATCGTGGAATTGAAACATGTCACTTTCAATCGATGTTGCAAAGTTGCTCCATGCATCAATCGAACCATCGTGGAATTGAAACGATTGCCTGAAAACGAAAGCAAATTGAAAAATAAATGCATCAATCGAACCATCGTGGAATTGAAACCATTCTCAAGGATCGTTCGCAGGCAACAGGGGAATTGCATCAATCGAACCATCGTGGGATTGGAAGGTTGGTCAGAAATTAGATAATCAATAAACCTTCCCACTCAGCTCAATTCACCTGAAGACGGGTTGATGCCGAATAACGACCAGCGCAGCCAGTTTAAATCGGTTCGTGATTTAATCAACGGGAGCAGTTGATGCCAAGTAAAGACTCGCGCCAGCCTGCAAATCAATACAAATCGCCTAAACCGGAAATCAAGACATTGGCACACTCGATGTTGAAAAAATGCCGATAAACCGGGCTTATTCTGAATGTGTCGTGTACCAGGCTGCTGCATTCCGGTTTAGGGAACTTTTGGCGGGCATCATCAGCGCACACACACCCGCGAATTACGCCTACTCTTTGTCGGCGAAGGTGCATCCCCATCACCCAACCCCATCGCCAGTCATAAAACTCGTTATCGAAACCATAAAAACATTTCGTGATACATATCGCTTTTAAGGCTTTATAACCGACTTGCAGAGGGTTACGATAAAAATGCATATGAACGCGGATGTGGGAAGTACCCCGATAACTTTAAGCGAAATTTACAATCAGGCAAACGCTTGTCAGAAAACCATCGCCCTTGCTCAGTCTCGATTTGCAGCGATTGCCTCACTCTTACCTTTAGAACAATACACCGACATTCTCATTACCGGTTGCGGTTCATCGCATCATCTGGCGATTTGCGCTTCGTTTGCCTGGAGTGAAATGCTCGGTCGTCCGGTCACTGCCATTGCCGCATCGGAATTGATGCATTTTCCCGAACATTACCTGCCACCTCATGCCCGACCGCTGGTGCTGGCGATTTCGCGTAGCGGCGGAACCACCGAAGTCAAACTCGCCGTCGAGCGATTGCAACGCCAATACGCGGCGCGCGCCATCGCTATGGTTGGCGAAACCGGCGGCAGCGTGGCAAGCGTCTGCGACGTCGAACTGGCGTTTACCGAATGTTACGAGCACTCAGTGGTGATGACACAGGCATTCACCTGTATGCTCACCGGGTTTTATCTGTTGGCGGATGCCATAGCCGGTGGCGCGCGCCGCGCCGAGATTGCCACCTTGCCCTCGCTGATTTCGGCGGCGCTTGAACTGAGTGAAGCGCGGCTCCGGCAAATTGCCGAAGATGAGCGGTTCACCCGCTTCATCTTTTTAGGGTCGGGCGCCATGAAAGGGCTTGCCGATGAATGCGCTTTGAAGGTCACCGAGATGGCGCTTGAAGCGGCGCTCAGCTATCGCACGCTGGAATTTCGTCACGGCCCGAAAGCGGCTCTAGATGCCGGTTGCCAGGTGATTATCTTTCCGGTCAAAGATGAACTGGCGCATCTCCGTACCTTGCTTGATGAGATTGAGGCGACCGGCGCAAAAGCCCTGGTGGTGACAGATGAACGCGCCTCTTTGGTTGCCACCGACAGAGATGCGGTTCTGGGAATAAAAAACAACTTGTCGGGAATTTTTCTGACAGCGTTGTATGCGCACGTAGGCCAGTTGATGGCTTACTGGCGCGCTAGTCTGCGCGAAGCCAACCCGGATGCGCCGCCGCATCTGGCGCGCACCGTTTTATTGAATGTTTGAATTTTTAAGCCCCTGAATTTCGTGACCCGGTCACGAAGTTTTTATAAGTCGTAAAGGAAGTTTTATGTCGACAGCCGTGACACATCATACGAGCATAAGCCAGCCGGTAGCCCCCCAGCCGCTGCGCGAAAGAGCGACGCGGGAGGTCTATTTTTTAGGCATTGATGGCGGCGGCACGAAAACCGATGCCATCATTACCGATGCCAACCTGCGGGTTATCGGTCAAGGCATCAGTGGCGGCGCCAATCCCCATCGCATAGGCTTTGATGAAGCCGTCAGTCACATCGAAGATGCGGTTGAAGCGGCGCTCAAAAAAGCCGGACTGCAAATCGAAAATATCACCGCCGCTTGTTTTGGCATCGCCGGCGTCTCTCATCCGCTCCACTACCACAAGATGAAAAAGAAACTCGAAAGCAAACTCGGAATTCAAAACCTTGAACTGGTCACTGATGCCAGAGTTGCGCTGACCGGCGCGCTTGATGGCAAACCCGGCGTCATTGTCATTGCCGGAACCGGGTCGATTGCTTTCGGCATCAATGAAGCCAGCGAAGAGGCGCGCTCAGGCGGTTGGGGGCCGACCTTCAGCGATGAAGGGTCAGGCTATGATATTGCCCGCCAGGCGTTGAAAGCGATTGCCGCATCCGAAGACGGACGTTCGGAGGCGACGCTTTTAAAAGACCTGGTTTTCCATAAACTCGGGGTTAAAAATCTCGCCGATTTGCCAAGCGTGATTTATACCGATGAAGCCAAGCCGGCGCGTATTGCCGAACTCGCGGAAGTGGTTGCCGAAGCCGCCGAGCGAGGCGACAGAGTGGCGCAGGAGATTTTAGAAGGCGCAGGTCGCGAGCTTGCGCAAATGGCAATTGCGGTGATTGAGAAACTCGGCATGCAGCAGCAGGCGTTTCGCGTGGCTTGCGTCGGAAGCGTTTTCAAGTCCGGCAAATTTTTGAGCGAACCTTTCCGTCGCGCCATTGTGGAATACGCGCCTCGGGTGGAAATCGGCGAGCCGCTCAATTCGCCGACCATCGGTGCCATCAAACTTGCAGAATCGTCAGTGGTGAAATACTAGATGTGAGATGTTGAGGTCAGATACTTTAATCGTTTGCGGTTGCTTTCCCGCACCTGAACGGTTATAAGGTGGCAGTCATTTGCCTGACATCTTTCATCTGACATCTTCATATGCAACTACATACACTCGACCTTATCGTTCTCATCGTTTATATGCTCGCGGTGACTGGCGTCGGTTGGTATTTCGGGCGCAAACAGGCAGACATCCGCGATTATTTTCTTTCGGATAAAAACGTTCCCTGGTGGGCGCTTGCGGGATCAATCGTTGCAACCGAAACCTCGACGGTAACGTTTATCAGCGTTCCGGCATTCGCCTTTGCCGCCAATGCAGCAGGCGAAGGCGGCAACCTGACCTTTTTACAACTGGTCACCGGCTACATGCTGGGTCGCCTGGTGATCGTGTTTCTTTTTATCCCGCTCTATTTTCGCGGCGAACTGTTTACGGTTTATCAGGTACTCGATAAACGTTTCGGCGGCACCGTCAAGCGCACGGCTGCAACGCTCTTTTTAATCACCCGCTCCTTTGCCGATGGCATACGCCTCTATTCGACGGCAATCGTTCTGGTCGCGCTGACGGGATGGAACTACCCGACATCGATTTTAATCATCGGGCTGGTGACCATCGTTTACACCTATCTTGGCGGGATGTCTGCGGTGATTTGGACAGACGTTGTGCAACTGGTGATTTATGTCGGCGGCGCGTTGGTTGCCGCAGTGATTTTGCTCAACCTTATCCCCGGCGGTTGGGGCGAAATCGTCGCGGTTGGCAATCAGTATCATAAATTTCAGCTCTTTGATTTTACGATGAGCCTCGGACGCAGTTACACCTTTTGGGCGGGAATCATTGGCGGCGCATTTTTAACCACCGCAACCCACGGCACAGACCAGTTGATGGTGCAACGTTACCTGTGCAGCAAAGGCGCCAAACAGGCGACCGTTGCCCTGTTGTCGAGCGGGGTGGTGGTTTTCCTGCAATTCATTCTGTTTTTGTTCATCGGCATTATGCTCTTTGTATTTTACAACCACGCGGGCATTGCCGCGCTGCCTGCGGAGGTCGCCGCGAAAGCCGATAGCGTGTTCCCCTATTTCATTGTCACACAACTGCCGCGCGGCTTGGTCGGACTGGTGATTGCGGCGATTTTTGCGGCAGCGATGAGCACGCTCTCATCATCGCTCAACTCATCCTCGGCAACCGCGGTGACCGATTTTTATCAATCGCTTTTTGCCAGGGGTAAAAGTGACGAGCATTACTTGAAAGTCTCGCGAATCCTCACCGCAGGGTGGGGGATTGTGCAAATCATCGTGGCGATTATTGCCATCACTATGAACCGGCGCGTAGTTGATGCAGTGCTTGCCATCGCGTCGTTTACCAACGGGCCGGTGCTCGGATTGTTCTTTTTAGGCTCGCTGACCAAATCTGTCGGGAAACGCGGCGCATTGGTTGGCGTCATCACCGGCATTCTGTTTATGGCGTTCGTATGGTTGCAGTTGAAGGTTTCATGGCAATGGTATGTGTTGATTGGTTCAACCGTGACCTTTGTGGTCGGTTACCTGGCAAGCCTCGCGCTTGACCGCGAAAAAATTTTAGAGCAAGCGGCGGATTAAGAATTTTCAATGGGAAAAAATAATTCACTACTGAGACAGAAAAGAAGAAGGGGAGAAAGGGAGAAGGGGAGAAAGGGAGAGAGCACATCTTTCACCTCTTCACCTCTTCACCTCTTCACCTCTTCACCTCTTCGTGCGTCTCGGTGTCTCGGTGGTTCAAACATTTTTAAAGCTTTGGCGTTGAATTCAGTTATTGCCTGTCTGGTTATTACGCTTCTGCCTTTGTCTCTATTGGCGCAACGGCGCGCCAATGCCAATCAATCGCTATCGAAACTCGCGGTTGCCGCGCCGGAATCCGTCGGCATGGATAGCAAACGCCTGGCGTTGATTGATGAAGCGGTAAACGATTCCATTAAACGCAAAGAGACGCCGGGCGCGGTCGTGTTGATCGGACGACAAGGCAAAATCGTTTATCGCAAAGCCTTCGGCAATCGCGCCGTTGAACCGCAGACCGAAGCCATGACCCTGGATACGATTTTCGATCTGGCGTCGCTTACGAAAGTCGTGGCGACCGCGACCGCGATGATGATTCTTGTCGAACAAGGCAAGGTAAGACTTGGCGACCCGGTCTGGAAATACATTCCCGAATTCAACAAAGCGGGCAAAGCCAATGTCACGGTTGAACAACTGCTTACGCATCGCGCAGGCTTTGTGCCTGATAATTCGATTCACGATTATGAACACGGCGCAGCGGAAGCGATGCAGCGCATCTACGAACTCAAACCCGATTACGAACCCGGCACCAAGTTCATCTATTCCGATGTCGGTTACATCGTCGCAGCGGAAATCATCAGGCGCGTTAGTGGAAAAACGGTTGGTCAATTTGCTAGAGAAAACGTCTTTGTGCCTCTTGGTATGTTATCTACCGGCTTTATACATCAAAAATATGGGTTGGACCCTTATGCGCTGCATAGGTCAGAGACAACTCCGATAGGGAAAATGACATTTCTTGCAACCTATGCTCCCCTAGCCCAGTTTGCACCAACTGAAAAACGAGTTGGTCGTGAAGGCAATGAGCGAGATTTTATGCGCGGCGAGGTTCACGACCCGCGTTCGTATCTACTTGGCGGCGTAGCCGGACACGCGGGACTGTTTTCAACTGCCGATGATTTGGCGGTCTTTTGCCAGATGATTTTAAATGGCGGCACCTATAACGGCAGGCGCATTCTCAGCCCTTACGGCGTCGAACGCATGACCCAGCCGCGCGGCACGCCGCTTGGTGAAATGCGCGGACTCGGTTGGGACGCGGGCACGACCTTTTCATCCAATCGCGGCGACCTCTTTCCGCTCGGCACCTTCGGGCACACAGGCTTTACCGGAACCAGTCTGTGGATTGACCCGACCAGTCAAACCTTCGTGGTCTTTTTATCGAATCGCGTGCATCCCAACGGCAAAGGCGATGTCACGCGCATTCGTTCATTCGTCGCCTCAATCGTTGCCAGTTCAATTATTGCGCCGCCCTTTGCGCCAATCTTTGAACACGTCGCCGCGAATGATTATTACGCCGAGCCGCGCACACAACCCGCGCGCGCGCCGGTTATCGAACAGGTGCACCCCGTACTGACCGGCATTGATGTTTTAGTGCGCGATAATTTCAAACAACTCGAAGGGCGCAACCTCGGACTCATCACCAATCACACGGGCAAAGACCGCGCCGGTCGCGCCACCATCGATGTATTTGCGGCGCAGAAAAATTTAAAACTCGTGGCGCTCTTTTCACCTGAACACGGGCTGCGCGGACTCGAAGACAATTTCGTCGGCAACACCAAAGACGAAAAGACCGGCTTGCCGGTTTATAGCCTCTACGATTCAAAGACCAAACGCCCGACCGATGAAATGCTCGCAGGCATTGATACGCTGGTCTTTGATATTCAAGACATTGGCTGTCGCTTTTATACCTACATCACGACCTGCGGCTATGCAATGGAAGAAGCGGCGCGCCGCAACATCAAATTCGTGGTTCTTGATCGTCCCAATCCGATTAACGGCAACGACGTCGAAGGCGCAGTAGCCGATGAGGACTTGACTAAAAATTCGTTTATCGCCTATCACCCTTTGCCTGTGCGTCACGGCATGACGGTTGGCGAATTGATGACCATGATTAATGCCGAAAGAAAAATCGGCGCGGATTTGACGGTGATTAAAATGGCTGGCTGGCGACGCGCAGACTTTTTCGATGCGACGACATTAACCTGGATTAATCCATCGCCGAATATGCGAAGCCTCACCGAAGCTTTGCTCTATCCGGGAATCGGCTTGCTTGAAACTACCAATGTATCTGTGGGGCGCGGCACTGATACACCGTTTGAAGTCGTCGGCGCGCCTTACATCGATGGGCAGAAACTCGCCGAACAACTCAATCAGGCGGGACTCGCGGGCGCGCGTTTCGTGCCGGTGCGCTTTACGCCGAAAGCGTCGAAATTTGCCAATGAAGAATGCGGCGGCATCAATATCATCATCACCGACCGGGCAACTTTTCGACCTGTGACAACCGGAATCGAAATCGCTTATTTGCTTTATCGGCTTTATCCAACTGTATGGAAGGTGGATGACTATTTGCGGTTGCTGGTCAATCGCCGGACGCTTGCGGCGCTCAAAGACGGCAGGTTGCCGCATGAGATACGGGGGCTTTGGCGCGAGGGTCTATCGGAGTTTAACAGTGTCAGGCAGAAGTATTTATTGTATTAGTTTGTAAAATCATCGGTGAGAGACCGATGCCGGAAAAGTTTGAGGAAATCCAGGTCACTCGACTTGGCGTCCGCAGCGAAAACAATTTGCTGCACGGCGCGGAGTATGATACTTAAATTCAAGCTTTTTCTAACGAATCGCTTTACTCTCTTTTCAATTCAATAAAAACCTGTGGTGAAAAAATATTATTGAATTGAGGAGTCCGCTCTTTAGGAATTGTCTTAAGACGGCATATTAAATCGCCGTCAGGGTCTTAGAAATTAACATACGGAGGAAATCTTATGCTGATGAGATACCATAAGCTCATATGTCTGGTGCTGGTGCCGATGCTGCTCGGCGTCTGCCTTGTACCGGTGAAAGCGCAAGACATCACGGGCAGCATTTCAGGAATCGTCAGAGATGCCAACGGCGCAGTGATTGCCGGAGCCACAGTTATTGTCAGAGATATTGGCAAAGGTATTGTGGTGCGCACGCTTACTACGGATTCCGATGGGGCATACTCTGCGCCTTTACTGCCCATCGGTCGTTATTCGGTGTCCGTCGAAGCCGCAGGCTTCAAACGCTATACCAAAACCGACATCGAACTCAACGTCAATGACCGGATTACGGTTGATATCAATCTCGAAGTCGGCGGCGCAACCGAAGAGGTGGTGATTCAAGCTGCGCCCACGCAGGTCGAATTGCAATCGGCTTCGGCAGCCGGACTGGTTTCAAATGTCGAAGTCCGCGAGTTGCCGCTCAATAATCGCAACTTCATTCAACTGGTTACTTTGCTTCCGGGCGTGAGCGGCGGCAACGTTGACCAGCCTTATATCGGCACCACCAACCCGTTCGGACAAACCAACGTCTTGCAAATTTCCATCAACGGGGCGCGCTCCAGCCAGAACAGTTGGACAGTCGATGGCGCGGATAACGTTGACCGGGGGTCAAACCTCACCTTGCTCAACTATCCCAGCGTTGATGCGATTGCCGAATTCAAAGTGCATCGCAATCATTACACCGCCGAATTTGGACGCAACGCCGCCGGCGCGGTCAACGTCGTCACCAAATCGGGCGGCAAGGAATTTCACGGCAATTTTTATGAGTTTTTCCGCAATGACAAACTCAATGCCAATACCTATTTCAATAATTTGACCGGTCGCTTCACTTCAAACCCCAACGCCAAAGCCCCGGATGTCATTGTTGCGGTGGGCGACCCGCGCGATGGCAAAGAGCGTACCCCGCGACCACGACTGCGCTATAACAATTTCGGTTACACCATCGGCGGTCCGGTGTTCATTCCGGGACTGTACGACCGCGACCAGAGCAAAACCTTTTTCTTCTTTTCGCAGGAATTTCGTCGGGTGATTAACTATGCCAATTTCAATGCGACGGTTCCGTCAGCCGCAGAACGACAAGGGGTTTTCTCGCAGCCCATCTGCATTGCCACTAATGCAGCGGGAACCACCTGCACGCAATCGGCAACGTCAATAGGCAATATCAATCCGGCGGCGCAAGCCTATATCACGGACATCTACAGTAAACTGCCATTGCCGAACTCCGGAACCAATACGCTCATCAGCAATGCAGGAAGCATTTTTAATCACCGGCAGGAATTGGTGCGCATAGACCATAACTTCAACACCAATCTCACCTTCGCCGTGCGCTATCTGCATGACACCATTCCGACGGAGGAGCCGGGCGGGTTATTCACGGGCAACGCTTTGCCGGGCGTAGCAACCACCAAGACCGATTCGCCGGGCTATAGCTGGGTGTTTCGCAGCGTTCAAACCCTGACGCCGAATCTATTGAATGAATCGGGCTATGCCTTTTCTTATGGCGCGATTATCAGCGACCCCACCGGAGCGGTTTTGAAAGACAATTCGCCGAATGTTGCATCGGCAATCAAACTGCCTTTCGCCGTAACCCTCAACCGCATACCGAGTGTTTCTCCCGGTTTCAGCGGCACCGCCGGGTTCGGTCCTTACGATGACTTCAATCGCAATCACAACATCTACGACAACCTGACCTGGCTTCGCGGTTCGCATACCTTGAAGTTCGGCACCAGCATTCATTTCTACCAGAAGACCGAAAATGCCGGTGGCAATAACGTCGGCAGTTTCACTTTTGCGACCTCGCCGAGACCTGCGGGAAGCACCGCCACTACGACACAACAGGCGTGGGCTAATTTCCTGCTCGGTAAGGTGGCAACCTTTACACAAGCCTCTCAGGATTTAACTCCTGACATTCGTTCACGCCAGTTTGAATTTTACGTACAGGATGATTTTCGCTGGCGTCCGAACCTGACCATCAATTACGGCTTGCGTTATTCATTTTTCCGTCAGCCTTATGACAAAGCCGGATTGCTCACCAACTTCGACCCGGCGGCTTACGACCCGGCGAAAGCCTTTCAGATTAACCCGACGACCGGCAATCGCGTGCCTGGTACGGGCGACCCGCTCAATGGCGTCATCGTTGCCGGTTCGACTTCGCCTTATGGCGACAAAATAACCCCGGAATTTAATAAAGGGTTAGCGCCGGTTTTCGGCTTTGCCTGGGACCCGTTCAAAGATGGCAAGACAGCGATTCGCGGCGGCTATGGCTTGAGCTATGACGTAGTGCTCGTCGGCATCCTTGAACAAAATATCTTTGCCAATCCGCCATATGTGCAGAACGTCACCATTAGCAACACCGTGTTGAATGACCCGGCATCGGTATTGCCGAGCATTTCGGCTGCGCCGCTCGCTTTGCGCGGTGTGCAGAATACCGAAGATGCTCCTTACATTCAGCAATGGAGTTTTGACATCCAGCGAGAAATTGCCAAAAACCTCATTGTTGATGTGGGTTATTATGGTTCAAGAGGTGTACATCTGATTGGTGTGGTTGACATCAATCAAGTCGCGCCGGGGGCTGCGGTTGCTGCCGGTATCATTCCTGCCGGTACGCAGGTCACCTCAGCCTTAACTCCAAGACTCAATGCCGTTCGTCCGTACAAAGGCTACACGGCAATCAACACCATTCAACCGTGGTTTAACTCGAATTATCATTCGATGCAGTTTTCAACCGAAAAACGCTTTGCGGACAGCTCGCTCGTGCGGCTCTCTTACACCTGGTCACATGCGTTGACCGATGCGCAGACCGACCGCAGCAGTTCACCGCAGAGCTTCTATCAACGTTCAGAGGATTACGGGCCGGCGCAGTTTGACCGTCGCCATGTGGTCTCGATTAACTATGTCTACGCCTTGCCGTTTTTCAAAAAACAGGAAGGCATCTTCGGACAAATTCTCGGCGGTTGGCAACTTTCCGGTATCATCAGCGCCGGTACAGGCTTGCCGCAAACCATCACCACCACCGGTACAGACCCCGGAGCGGTGGGCTTTTTGGGACCCAGTGCTTCGTCAGGACGTCCTGACCTGGTTGGCGACCCCAATCTGTTTTCCAAAGTTCGCACCCGCACCAAATGGTTTGAGACCAGCGCCTTCGCGTTGGTGCCGGCAGGCGTAACCCGCATCGGTGGCGCGCCGCGCGGCGCTTTCAGCGGTCCCGGCTATCAGCGTTGGGATATGACCCTGGGCAAGCGCTTCAGAATTACCGAAAACATGAGATTGCAATTCCGCGCGGAAGCCTACAATCTCTTCAACCATACCAACTTCAGCGGTCTCAGCACGGTGTTCGGCAGCACCACCTTCGGACAGGTGACGAGCACCCGCGACCCGCGCTTGATTCAATTCGGATTGAAACTCAATTACTGATTTTCAGTTGTTGAGTTTTGCCGCGAATGAAAAAAACAGCCGCTACAAATCAATGTAGCGGCTGTTTTGATTGATGAGAAAGACGAAGTTGAGCAAGCGGTCTTTGACCGCGTTTTCAATCAATGCCAGGTAAAGGCAATTATAAACCTTATAGTCGTTGCGCCATCTCGCGCGCGAAGTAAGTCAAAATCATATCGGCTCCGGCGCGCTTGATTGAGGTAAGCGATTCGCTAACCACCCGCGCTTCATCAATCCATCCGAGTTTCGCGGCGGCTTTGATCATGGCGTATTCGCCCGACACCTGATAGGCGGCAATCGGCACATCGAAGCGTTCCCGCGCGGCGCGAATAATATCCAGGTAAGGCAGCGCCGGTTTGACCATCAAAATATCTGCGCCTTGCTCGAAATCGAGTTCGGCTTCGCGCAACGCTTCACGGGCATTCGCCGGGTCCATTTGATAACCGCGCCGGTCGCCGAATTGCGGAGCCGATTGCGCCGCTTCTCTGAAAGGTCCGTAAAACCCCGAAGCATATTTCACCGCATAAGACATAATCGGAATTTGTTCAAACCCGTTGGCGTCCAATCCTGCGCGAATCGCTGCAACGAAGCCGTCCATCATATTCGAGGGCGCGATGATGTCTGCGCCGGCTTCGGCTTGCGTGATGGCGGTTTGCGTCAACAGATCAAGCGTCGGGTCGTTCAGCACTTCGCCATCTTTGATGACCCCGCAATGTCCGTGGTCGGTATATTCGCATAAACAATTATCGGCGATGACCAGCACCTCTTTGACTTCGCGTTTGATGGCGCGAATGGCGCGTTGCACGATGCCATCTTCGGCATAAGCATCGCTGCCGACATCGTCTTTTTCATTGGGCACGCCGAATAAAATCACTGAACGAATGCCGTCTGATTTTGCCGCCGCGCACTCTTTAACCAGTTCATCAATCGATAGATTGAAGACGCCGGGCATCGAACCGATTTCGCGTTTGACGCCTTCGCCTTCGCATACGAACAGCGGGTAGATGAAATCATCGGGCGTCAGCCGGGTTTCGCGAACCAGCGCGCGAAGGCTTTCGTTGCGGCGCAATCTTCTTGGACGTTGAATTAAATTCATGAATTAAGACTCCTGAAATGGTGGCGAATCAAAATAATTAGTCACCAGAATTATTTGACGAAACCTCAACGGAATTCAAGTGAGCGAATAAGATTTCGCGCGTTGCGCCACTGGCGGTTTTATTGGGCAGGAAAATTTGGATGCGCTATTAGCTGTCGCGCTTGCCATAAATGACGGCGTTCGTGCGCCGCAATCATGGCGAAGGCTTTGCCGAGGCGGAGCTTAATTAACCGGCTTCTGGGCGATTGAATTTTCAATCGTCGCAAATCCAAGCCGTTGGCTTGATAGAGGCGTTCAATCACCGCTTCCTGAGTTTGCATAAATTCCTCAGTGACCGCAGCAAACGATTTATCGGCAGTGGGGGCGAATGCTTTTGGCGTTTTGACCTTTAATTTCACCGGCGGTTCGAGCGTGCGCACGAACCAGTTGTTGAACCAGCCATAGCGAAAAGGTTCCTGTCCGAAAATTTTATTCGCGCGCCCCTGGTTAATTTTCGCGTCGAGCAAAGGGAAATAAAGTTTCGCTGCAACATTGAGATGTTCGATGCACTCGGCGATTGACCAGACGCCGGCTTGCGGACGCCAGTTGAATTGCTCGTGATTGAGCGAAGCAAATAAACTTTGCGCGTCAGCTTTGATGTCGAGAATCTGCCGGCGCAAATCTTCAATCTCGACAAAGAGTTTTTCTTGTTGTGGTGATGCCTGCATGGTGATCGCTCCAGAAAAGTAAAAAGGCAAAAGTTAAAAGGCAAAAGTTAAAAGTTAAGAGAATGAAAAAGTAAACCACAATAATTAAAGTGAACAGCGCAAGTATGTAACGCGCGCCATTTTTGCCTGTTCACTTTTTACTTTCACCTTTTTACTTTTTACTTCAATTTGCCGCGCCGACCTTCATCTCCTGTTCTTCGACCCTGACGTTGCTGACGGCGTCGGTGTTCGTCTGGCGGTTATGGTATTCATAAGCTGCGTGAATGAAAGAAACGAACAGGGGATGCGGCGCCAGCGGTTTGGATTTGAATTCGGGATGAAATTGACAACCCAGAAACCACGGGTGATTGTCGAGTTCGATGATTTCAATGAATTTGCCATCGGGTGATTTGCCCGAAAACACCAGACCATTTTTGCCGAGGATTTCTTCGTACTTGGGATTGAATTCGTAACGATGGCGATGGCGCTCGCTGATTTGGTTGGTGTTATAAATTTTTTCGGCAAGCGAGCCTTCTTTCAGTTTACAGGTGTAAGCGCCCAATCGCATGGTTCCGCCCATCTCTTCGACGCCAATCAAATCGCGCAACTTGAAAATAATCGGGTCTGGGGTGGTTTCTTCAAATTCGCTTGAATCGGCTGCGCTAATCCCGCAAACATCTCTCGCATATTCAATGCAGGCGCATTGCATGCCGAGGCAGATGCCGAAAAACGGAATTTTATTTTCTCTCGCATAGTGGATGGCTTTGAGTTTCCCTGCGACGCCGCGTTTGCCAAACCCTCCGGGAATGAGTATGGCGTCTAATCCCTGGAGTCGCGCTTGCCAGTTGCCGTCGTCAATTAAATCTTCCGATTCAATCCACTGGATGTTGACGCGCAGACGGTTGGCGACGCCGCCATGCACCAACGCTTCATTCAAACTCTTATAGGAATCTTCAAGACCGACATATTTACCGACCATACCGATAGTGACGCTGTCGTCCGGGTGTTTGATGGTTTGCACCAACTCTTTCCAGGGTTTCAGATTTCTTTCCGGCGCGTCGAGTTTCAATTTTCGCACAATCATGGCATCGAGTTTTTGTTCGGCAAACGTCAGTGGCACTTCGTAAATCGTCGGCACATCCTGAGCGGTAATGACTTCGTTTTGTTCGACGTTACAAAAGAGCGCAATTTTTGATTTCATCTCTTTCGGCAGCGGTCTTTCGCAACGACAGAGGAGAATGTCGGGTTGAATACCGATTTCGCGCAGTTCTTTCACGGAGTGTTGCGTCGGTTTGGTTTTGAGTTCGTGGGCAGCGGCAATGTAAGGCACAAGCGTCAGGTGAATGAACAGGGCATTTTTGCGCCCGACATCATTGCGCATCTGACGAATGGCTTCAAGGAATGGCAGGGATTCGATGTCGCCGACGGTGCCGCCGACTTCGACAATCGCCACGTCGTAATCTTTAGCGGCGGCGCGAATCACCTCTTTGATTTCGTTGGTGATGTGGGGAATGACCTGAATGGTTTTGCCCAGGTAATCGCCGCGTCGCTCTTTGTTGATAACCGAAAGATAAATGCTGCCGGTGGTCTTGCTGTTGGCGCGCGTCAGGTGCGCGTGCGAGAACCGTTCATAATGCCCCAAATCCAGATCGGTTTCCGCGCCATCGTCGGTGACAAATACTTCGCCGTGTTCAAAAGGTGACATTGTGCCGGGATCGACATTGATGTAAGGGTCGAGTTTTTGCAAAGTGACTTTCAAACCCCGGGCTTCAAGCAAAGCGGCAATCGAAGCCGCCGCCAGTCCTTTACCCAAGCCGGAAACCACGCCGCCAGTGACGAAAATATATTTAGCCATTTCAGTTATTCTCCTATCGTTTTAGTGACCATCTATCAACCTGCTGAGTTCGCAAAAGTGCGGGGCACACTTCTGATCTTTCATTTAAGAAGTCTGATTTCCAATTCAACTCTTTCGCGTTCTTGACGCAGTTCGCGTTGCAATGCTCAAAGCCAGGCGTTCATAGAGCAGCGAATTGATTTGTCGTTCAAGTTCGCGGGTGCTCCGATTGTTGTTGATGGATTCAAGCATATAAAAATTGCGCGCCTCCTGGCGTTCGACTTTGAGCAGCAAACGATAATGCGTCCAGGTCAATTCGGCACGCACTGCGTTCCGAATTGGAAAAGTAAGATAAAAGCGACGAATATCAGAGATTTCTTTCATCGAATCCCTTGCCGTGCTCGCCGGTTGCAGACTTGACTTACCAGCGGATGACGTTTGGGTTTTCGTCGCCAGATTACTTTTGCGCGCCATCTCGTTCCCCTTCAAATAACCGTTTCACTCGTTCATAATCCTGCTCGGTGTCAACGCCGACGGAGCGATGGGCGACTCTGACGACGCGGATTTTATAACCATTCTCCAGAGCGCGAAGTTGTTCAAGGCTTTCGAGGCGTTCAAGCCCTGAAGGCTGCATTCGCGCAAACCTTTGTAAAAATTCGTTGCGATAAACGTACAGTCCCGAATGCTTGCGAAAATTTACGAGCCGCGTCGGGTCTTGTTGTAAAAACGCTTCAAGCGTCAGTCCGCCGTCCGGTCGAATGTAGGGAATCGGCGAACGCGAAAAATAGAGCGCAAAGCCCAAGCTATCGGTTACGACTTTGACGACGTTGGGATTGAAAACGTCTGCAATTTCGGTGATGGGTTCCGATGTGGTGCTGATATGAATATGCCCGTCTTCCAGCATTGGCGCAATCGCTGCATCAATGGTTGTGGGGTCAATGAGCGGTTCATCGCCTTGCACATTGACAATGATTTCGGCGTCAAGACGCGCTGCAACTTCAGCGATGCGGTCGGTTCCCGAAGCCGCCTCAGTCGAGGTCATTTGTGCTTCGCCGCCGTGCTCAATTACCGCATTCAAGATGCGTTCGTCATCGGTTGCGACAATGACGCGCGCAATCAAATTCGCCTGTTTGGCGCGATTGACCACGTGAATGATGAGCGGGATGTTCTTCAGAGGAAGGATTGGCTTACCCGGCAATCGAGTTGAAGCGAACCGCGCTGGGATGATTGCAACCGCTTTTCCCATCACGGGTCTTCACACTAAGTCATGCGAAAGCGGTTTGTCAAATGAAGCGGTACGAAGAAAAAAATATATCCGCTCAAGCGCCAGAGCCAACTCAGGAAAAGCCAAAGCAGCAGAAGACCCGACAAGGAGCGAAAAGAGCCTCGCCTTTCTGAATTTCGCCCGGCAGGATTTCTCAAGGCTCGCCTTCGCTCAATCAGGGCGTGATGATTGGTAACTCAACTTCCAATGCGGAAACCGCTGGCTATTTTTCTTTAATTGCCGGGTCGATAAACTTGTAATCGTTATTTCACTTCTTCAAAATTTTCAATCGGCTTTTTCGCAAACAGATGTGGCGCGCCCGCGAGCAATCCGAGCAACGCAATCGCCAGCACGATAAGCGATGCGCTTGAACCCTGCACGGTTCCCAGAGTGAAAACCCGCGCCAGAGAAAAGAGTTGCGAAAGTAAGGTGGCAAGCAACAGGGCAACCCACGCCCATTTTTCGCCGCGACGATACGGGAATAAAACGACAAAGAGCGCCAGCAACGCATAACCGAACGCGAAGGTCGCAGCGGTGGCGCGTCGCGCTTTGAAAGCTTTGACCGCCGCATCGCCGCCGATTTCTCTGATTTGCTCAAGCCCGATGGCTTTTTCTTTGCCGTCAATGGTCACGGTTGCCAGTAGGTCGTTTTGACCGGAATAAGCGACTCTCAAAGAGTTCAGCGAAAGAAAACCGACGCTGGCAAACAACATCAACAGCAGAACCCAGCTTGCTAAGAACAACCATTTTTGACCTTTCATAAATCTCCTTTCAAATAGTCCGTAGTCCGTAGCCTGTAGTCGGACAAAAAACGTTAGGGTAAATGCAAATGCTAAAAACGATTTTAATAACCAAGCGCCTGCTATGGACTACAAACTGCCGGCGAGCGCGACTTCGAGCAGGATGAGCTTTTTAATGCCTTTGTAAAATGGTTCAATAGCGCACCATTCCGCGAGCGAATGATCGCCACCGCAAGGCGCGCAGCCCGTGGAAAATGCCTGCACACCGCCCAGCAAAGCGATGTTGGCGTTATTCGATGCCGTCGGTGTGACCTGCACATTTTCAAAACCGATGGCGCGATGCGCCGCCTCAGCCATGCGCACCGTGAACGATTCGCGATTGCCGGGAATCTGCGCCGCCGGAAGTTTTTCCGTAACCAGTTCGGTTTTTAATTTCATGCCTTCGCGCGCCGCTTCTTCGTTGACGATGACTGCAATCTTCGTTTCGTATTCGTCAATCAATTTCTGATCGGTTGAACGCAGGTCTACGGTAAACCAGGCGTCAGCGGCTTTGGCATTGACGACCTCTGCGCCGCCCAGCATGCCGATGTTTAAATTGACGGTCGGCTCTTTCGGCAGTTCAAGCGCATAGATGCGCGAAATGGCGCGCGCCATCGGCAAGGTCGCCGAATAAGGCGGGGTTTTTGAGCGTGTATGCCCGCCTGCGCCGAGAAAATGGTGTTTGTACCAGTTGATGCCGATGCCTGCGTAGGTCATATTTTCATAGCCGCCATCGAGCGCAACGTAAGAAGCGATGCGCGATTTGTTTTCGTCTACGAAAGCTTTCGCGCCAAGCATACTGGTCTCTTCTTCGACGGAAAAAAGAAAAATCAAATCGAGTTTGGTTTTGATATTGGCATCATTGAGGGCGCGAATGGTTGCAAGCATGGCTTCGACATTGCGCGTGTCATCGCCGACGCCCGGCGCATACAATTTGCCATCTTTGATTTGCGCTTTAATTTTCAAGCCTTCCTGAAAAACCGTGTCGAGATGGGCATCAATGACAACCGCTTTACCGTTTGCGGCGGTGCCTTTGCGAAGGGCGATGAGATTGCCTTTGGCATCATAATAAATTTTGTCGAGTTTGAGGCTTTCAAGAATTTTTTTAACCGCTTCGGCGCGTTCACGTTCTTTGCCCGAAGGCGCATTGATTTCCGTGAGTTGAATCCATTCCTGAAGTATCGGGTCTTGGTGCGCGTCAACGTGCGCAAAAGCCCGTTGCACATCAGCGCGATTCATGATTTGTTTGGCTTCGGCGTTGTAATCCTGCTCGGCAAGGGCAAGGTTGAAGGTGAACAGTGTGGCGCACAACCCTGCGATGAACAATTTTTTCATGCAACTAACTCCCATTGAGATTGATTAAGAAACGGCATTCTAAACACCCACGCAAACATGCGCAACGCACAACCGGAAAAGCCGATGAGCGTTTCTGTGAGCGCAAATAGGGTTTTGTAGCAGCGTGCCAGGGTGGATAGTTTTCCGGTCAGGGTATCAAGTGGCTGATGATTGTTTATGCGTAAGGTTCATCTTCGCGCATGGCGACCAGTTCGATTCGACTGTCTATGCCAAACAGACCGACGCGATAGAGGTTATGGCAGAGGATTTGCGGCGCGGCAACCAGTTTCAATTTTTTGGTGCGGGTTAAAATTTGGCGAATCGCATTAATGGTGGTGACGATAGCAATGCCATCGCTGACATCAAATTCCAACATATCCAGCGCCACGGCGTCGGGATTGATTTCACACTCTGCCAGCCGCTTCTCAAAGGCTGCGGCATTGGCTTGATGCAAATCGCCTTCGATGGCGATGGCATAGTCTTGTTGAAAATTTATTTTTACTTCTGAATACATTGGAACCTAAGATAAGTTGATACTTTTCAGCGTTCAGAGTTACGCCTTCAGTCGTGAGAGAAGAGCGATTCACGCATCAATGCGTAACTCTGAACCTCCAGAAATTTAAGTTCCACTGTACTCAGTCTCATCGCTCAACGATATAGTTGTTCAAGTTTGGTGAGCACTTGAACTGTTGCGGCTTTCTTGGCATCGGTCACTTTTGCAAGCGTGGCGCGCAACGCGGCAAATTCCGGCGCAGCCTCTTTGCGCTCCTCAGCCGTCGGTTTCTCTGTACTATCTTTTGCATATTCAATCAGGCTTTGCGCCTCTTCGCTGATTTGCGTGAGCGCCTCAGCGGCGTGTGCGCCTTGCGGATAGAGTTTCAGATAACGCCCGATTGTTATATTGATTCGCGCAACATGACAGGGCACATAGCCTTCGCATTCGCCGCCCACGGGATTTTGCGCCGCCGCCCAGGCGATGCGTTCGGCAACCGGCAAGGTGGCATATTTTTTGTGCAGATTCCACAGCGCATCGGTATTCAGAAACCACGAACCGGCGGGTTCGCTGTAAATCAAACTCGCTTCATTGGTCTTTAAAAATGTTTTGTAAGGTTCCTGCTCCTGCTGATCGCTTTGAATCGTTAGCGCAGTTTTGTGCAGAGCCAGAAGTTTTGCCAGTTCAATCGTCGCCGCATCCGCAGGCGTTTTCATCTCTTTGACCGCCGATGAGAGAAAGCGGAATAAATCCGTTGCATCGGCATAACTCATCTCTTCAAGTTTCAACCGCTCGTCGGCAATCTGTTTGTAAATCGCGGCGCGTTTGTTTTCATCGAACGGTTGGGTAAAACCGCCAAATACCCAGCCGTCTTTGCCATCGGGAAGCCCCACGCGATACCAGTAATCTTCTTTGCCGGCAATTTTGGCTTTTTCAAGTGAAGGCTCGCCTTCGCTGACAATCGTGCCGATGCCGAGTTTCATCACCTCTTCGCCGTTGACGTTTGGCGCTGAACGCGCCTTGACGTTTGAGGCAATGATGATGCGTGATTTGCCGGTCGGGGTCTGTACTGCATGAATATCCGTGACGTTTGCGAATACGCCAGCCATTAAAAGAACAAGTAAATACAATTTTTTATTCATCATTCCTTTTCCACTATCAAAATTCTTCGCGTTTGACCCCTTTGAATTCGCCGGTTTCGGAAACCTGATAAAACCAGTATTTGAAATTTCTATCATTCGGGTCTTCACTGAGCCAGATGCGATTTTGCATCTCTTCATCACTTAAAATTTTTGCGTCAAGCGCAAGCACGGCGTAATAAGAACCGTCGGAGTTTCCCTGTCGCCAGGTCTTGCCATACATATTTTCAAGCATCGCTTCCTGTTTTTCAGGCGTCACCTTGCCGTCGCTAAGCCAATCTTCAGGCACCGTGTAATAGAGTACGCAATCATAGGTGGCAGGCGAAATAAATCCCGAAGGCAATCCCAATCCGTCTTTAATCTGCAAACGAACCGTTTTGACCATCGAACCTCCAGTGTTTAGTTATAACCTGAGCGCTCACAGCCTTGATAAAATAAACCACCGAGACACTGAGACACCGAGAAGGATGAAGAGGTGAAGGGGAGAAGAGGTGAAGAGGTGAAGGGGAGAAGAGGTGAAACGCGCAAACTTTTCCCCTTCTCCCTTTCTCCCCTTCTCCCTTTCTCCCCTTCTCCCTTTCTTCTTCATCTCTGTGTCCCGGTGTCTCTGTGGTGAAAAATTTTTATGCTGCTTCAATCGCCTCAACGGTGTCAGCGCGCCTGTCCTTAAAGAACAGGAAAAAAGCAATGGCGCAAATCACCGTCACGGCGCAGGGCACTAAAAATATCTTTGTCCAATCGGCACCCTCGGCTGTGGTGAAATAATCTTTGATGAACCCCGTGAGTTTTGAACTGAGCGCCATACCGACGCCGAGCACGATGAAGGTAATCAACGCCTGTGCCGAGGCGCGAATGTCGGGCGGCGCAACCGAATCGACATAGACATAACAGACCACAAAGAAACAGACATAACAGATACCGTGAAGTGATAGCGCCGCAATGACTAAAAATTTCGGTTGCCCGTAAGCGAATATGGCGTAGCGAATGGGCCAGAAAAGAATGCCTACAGCCATAGTTTTTCGCACCCCCCACCTGCCGAGCATCCACGGCAAAGCCAGCATCGTGCCGATTTCGGCAACCTGCGCGATGGTCATCACGCCTGAGACGTTGGCTTTGGCGACGCCGACTGATTCCAGAAAGGGCGCGGTCAGAATGTAATAAAACTGCAATTCAGTAGATACGATGAAGGCGATAACCATAAACAACAGAAATGCTGGGTCGCGCAGCATCTTGAGCGCCGCAAGAAACGCCAGCGGACTATCCCCGCGTTTTTGCGGCGGTGTGTGCGGCAGGGCAAAACAGAAGAGTCCAAGCAGGATAGAAAAGAAACCGCCAATCCATAAACTGTCATCGCCCGCAAGTCCCGGCAATCCCTGATTATCGAAAGCCCGGCGCACGAGTGTGAGCAACAAACCGGCGGCAATCCAGCCAATGGTTCCCCAAACTCTCACCAAGCCGAATTTCTTTTGCGCGTCGGGCAGGTGCTGAAATGCCAGTGAATTGGTAAGCGCCAAGGTCGGACCATAAACCAACGACCATAAGCCCATAAACAACAGATAACTGCTGTAAGAGGTTCGCGTCGCCAGAATACAAAGAAAGACGCCGCCTGCAAGATGCAAAATGCCGAGCAATTTTTCCGAAGCCATCACGCGGTCAGCGAGTTGCCCGGCAAACAGCGGCGCAATCATGCAGCCAATCGGCAACAACGCGAAAATCCACCCCAGTTGATTGCCGTCAAATCCTAAGCCGCCTTCGGCTGTCGAACGTTGCAGATAAGCCGATAAGACCGGAGCCCACATCCCCCAGACGACATATTCCAAAAACATCATTACCGATAAACGCCAGCGCACCCCTTGATTCATAGGTTTCCTTTCAGATTTTTTAGTTGGCAGAGAGACATCATTAACCCGCTGCCGCTTTGGATAATTTCTTCAATAAAGCAGAGGCGATTTTATATGCGAACCGCTGAAAAGTGAAAACCGGATTGCGAAAAGTTCAACGATTTGCCGGAACAACTGTCAGGGCAAGCGATGCGGTTTGCGAATCTCAGGCTGATGAATGATTCAATGAGTTGATGGAAGACCTTGCAGGCTTGCCATTGACCGTTGATGATGGCTCTCGATTCGCCGTATGCGCCGGGAAATTCAACTTGACTTCATCAATAGCGGTTTGCCGTATCAATCTTAAATCCCCGGTTAATCGAATAAGCTTTGTGACCCCGCAACCTATAAGAACCGCGAAAGAGGACTGCCGTGCTTTAGCTGGCGGAGATGTTACTTATGTTGAAACTCCGCCGTGCCCATCAGCAAAGCAATCATCTGCGCGAGACGACGATTCAAAGGCGGCGCATTTTGCAAATTGGCTGGCAGAGGTTGTGGTCGGTTCATATCATTCACGCCCACAGGTCGCGGTGCATTAGGCATGGGAGGTTTTTCTTCAAGCCCTGTGCGCACGGCTTCGCGGCTTTTCGTTGACAGCGGCGTGTGAGTGATGAGCGCGGCGAGTTGATTCATCAAGGTTTCGGTATCGGTTAAGGCTTCAGTCGCGACCAGTCGTGTCGCATCATAGCGCGTGCCGGGAATTTGATTATTGGCAAGCGCCACGCCGAAGTTGATGCGATTTAAAAATACGCCGGTGTTTTGCCATTCGCTGGAATCCTCTTTATAACCGGTCGGCGCTTGCTGTTGATAGAGCGGTTCGCCCATGCGGCGCAGCCAGTCATTTAAAGCCGGAGCGCCGTTGGTGTCTGCGTCAATGGCGCGAATCGCTGAGGCGACGAGTTCCAGCGGCGATTTCAATTTCACCCGAAAGACTGTCGGCGAATAAAATTCCGGCGACGTGAAAATGGCTCTCAGAGCCGATTTGATGTCGCCATCGCTTTTTAAAAAGGCTTCAGCGACACGTTCAACCAGTGGCGCTGAAGGGGTGTCGCTGACGAATCGCTGGCAAAGTTTTTTCGCAATGAAGCGCGCCGTCGAAGGGTGGCGCGCAAGCCTATCGATGACCTGCAAACCGTCGCTCATTCCGCCGCCTGCGGCAATCGGGGTTCCCAAAACGGTTTTGCTGCCGCTGTCGTGCATCCAGTGACGATAGATGAAACCGCCGCCCTGGTACGGGCGGTCAAGCGTCCAGCCGGTAAAGCAACGGGCGATTTCCTGCACATCTTTTTGCGTGTAGCCGCCATCAACCCCCAGGGTGTGCAACTCCATCAACTCGCGCGCATAGTTTTCATTGATACCGGGTTTGCGCGGCGCTTGCGGTGGCGGTGGCGCTGGAGATTGCGGACGCTCTAGTTGCGGAGCAGGCATTAGCCTTTCGCGGATTGCGGACGGTTGGGAATCAGTTGGCTTTGCGGTTTTTGGCTCATCGGCTTTCATCATCTCTTGCGGTTGCGACGTGGAACCGGCTACAGGAGCCGGATTCGCGGCTTGCGGCGGACGTTGTTGCTGGTTGGGGCGCGGCGGGCGCGGTTGTTTGGAATCGGGCGCAGCCGAAAGCCAGTTGTCGAGATAAAACATCATCGCCGGACTCTGGGCAATGGCTCTCAGCAAGTCGCGGAATTTGCCCAGCGCGTTCGGACGAATGGCATCGCGTTCGTAACTGGTGACCATCCATTGCACCGCATCTTTTTGCGCGAAGACATTGAAATGGTTGAACCAGAAATCGGTCATCACTTCCTGCAACTGGCGATTGCTCGAAACGGCGCGCACCAGTTTCTGTTGCACGAGTTCTGCGTAAATCTGTTGCGGACGACCGAATATCGCCGGAGGATTCGCTTGTTTATAACGTTCATCGGCAACCGGCGGCGGCGGATAAAATTGAAAGAGGTCGGCTTGTCCCATCTGTATGGTCGGCAACACCGCGAGCCGCTTTTCCACATCGCTGTCATCAATGGTTTCGGGATGCAGTTGGGTTTCGATAAATTTATCAATGCCGGTTTTTTTGAGAGTTTCAATGTCGCCGGGACGCGCGCCAAAAGTTGCGCGATTCAGGATATGCAGGATTTTTTGCTCTTCGCTGAGGCGTACGCTTTTAGCTGATGTCGCGCCGGTTGCAATCAACGATTCGCCGGTTGCCAGCGCGGCGGTCGAGGTTGATGAACGCAGACGCGGCGCGATGTCGATGAGCACGACCGGCGGCGGCAAGGGAATCGGCAATTGCAGATTGGCGCGTGGCAGTTTGGCTTTTTGCTCTTCGGTTAAAAGCGCCGCCAGTTCTTCGCGAAATTCGCTCTGCTCTTTTTGCGCATCATTAAAGAGTTGCTGCGAATATGGCGTTTTGCGGGCGCGTTGTTGCAATTCCGTAATTTTCGGAAGGTGCTTCATAAACGCTTCGCGCACTTGCAGAGCTTGTTCGCTACTGAGTGATAATCCATCGCCGAGGCGTTTGAGGAAGGGTTCAAATACCGGGTCAATCTGTTGCGCAAACGAATGAATGGGGGAGACCAGAATTGCCAGTATGAGCGTGCAGCTAAACAGCCGAACAGTTGATTTCATAACAACTCCTTAAATCCGCTTCAAGGGGAGAGGTTGTCAAACAGACACGAAAAAATTCATATACACAAATGACCGGATAAGCCTGGTCGTTTGTGTGAAAACTTTCTGTCCGAGAGTAAACGAGACCCGGTCATGTTCGCACGCCTGCTGCAAATTGTCATCTGTTAGTTATGCGTTCAGAGTAATCTTGATCAGAGGGTAGCCGGCGCTCCAGGTTTACTCGAAAAATCAATCGCTCACCGGCGAAAGCTAAAATTTATCCTCGGACTGGGCGAATCAATTCGGATTAGACGGATAAGGATTAAAATAAACATCCGCCCAATCCGCCTGCTCCTGAGATGAATCGTTCCCTTGCAAAAGGGCGCTTGATTTCAACGACAGGGGATAACGGGTGAGGTAATTTTTTATTTTTCAGTTGTGCAACTTTTTTTTTACTCACCGGTTTTCCAGGCGTAGAGAGTTTTATGACACAGGCAAACGATGAGTTCGTTTCGATTTTTAACGAGGTCTATCCAAACCTCTGTCGTTTTCTTGAGTCAATGTTAGGCGGTGACGGCGCGGCTCAGGATATTGCTCAGGAAAGTTTTCTGCGCCTTCATCGGTTGGGACTATCGCGCATTGCGGCGGGCGAAGCGCGTTTCTGGCTCTTTCGCGTGGCGCGAAATCTGGCTTTGAATGAAATGGCAAAAAAGCAGACGCGAATGCGATTCATCGACAAAATCGTTGAACTGTTTCATAAACCGCTGCCAACCCCCGAAGACATCGCCGGACAAGCGGAGCGCCGCGAGAAATTATTTGAACTGCTGGGGGAACTCGCGGAACCGCAACGCGCGGCGCTGTTGTTGCGCGAACAGCAGGAGATGAGTTACAGCGAAATCGCCGTAGTGCTCAACGTGTCGCCAGGTAAAGTTAAATCGGACATCTTTCGCGCCCGCTCGCTGTTGCGCGAGAAATGGAATGATTTGCATAAACCGCTTTCCCCGACCCTGCCTGAGCGCATCGGTTCATGATGAAGATTGTTTTTAAGTGACACGAGTTGAAACGTATGGAGTGCCAATTTATTGAACAGATTTCTCTATTGATTGACGGCGAGTTGAACGAAGCGGACGCCCGTCAAATCCGCGCCCACCTGGCAACCTGCGCAGTTTGTCAGCAGGCGCAGGCAGATTTTCTAAGTTTGCGACAAGCGGTTCAAGCGGCTCCGCACGCGCCTGACGCCATCGCTCAACAACGAACGCTGACGCGCATTCTTACAAATGAGCGGACGCCGTTGTGGCGCAGGAAAATCGCGATGCCTGCTCCGGCTTTCGCGCTGTTGATGCTGGCGTTTGTGGCGCTGAGTTTCTGGATGGTCGCTTCGCGCATAAACCCTGCGCCGCAAACAGGGGTTCAAATTTCACCGCCGAGTCGTCGCGAAGTAACTCAAAATGCCGCCAGCGCTTTTGATTTATCGAAATTTGACCGTGGCGAACGCGCTGTGATTTACACCTCGCCGCGTCCCACGCAGTAACGGAGTCTTTGAGAGATGAATGTCCGTATAAAAATTTCTCTGATGTTTATGGCATTGGTCGTGTTGTTGATGAATGATGCGACTCAACGTCCGGCAAAATCCAGCCCGCTGGCAAATGTTGCAAAACGCATTCGCTTTGCAATTAACACCATTGAAGAAAGTCGCGAGCAACAAAAAATCATCTCATCGGCTTTGATTGAAGGCGCGCCGGGAACCGATTTCGATATTGATTTGAATGGCGAACGCTTCAAAATAAGCGCGAAATTTTTGACCGATGTAGCTGACCATGAGCGTTTGCATATTCGCGCCGATTTGAAAACCCGCAGATTGTATGGGATTTCCGAACGCCACCTGCCGCTTTATGAAGAGGATGAACAACGGCAAACCTTGCAACTGGGGTTTGATGAACAGGTCATCCTGTTGCCCTTCGGGCGAAGTGGCGGCGATGAGCGGTTGCGCATTGAAATCACTCCGATGATGACCGACGAAGCGGTTTATCTGCCAAACGGGAAGATGCGTCCGCTGGAAATTAAACTGCCGATTGTAAGTCCCGGCGGCGTCATCAGCATTCAAGCGCGCAAAATCCCGCACCATTTCGATGTCGAAGTTTCATTGCTCGAAAACGGCGAGGAAATCGCCCGCGCCAATGGACAAGTTTTGCTGAAAGAAAAACAGGAGCTGTTACTGCAACCAGCAGGCGCAAAAAATTTGCGTGAAGCCATCGCTATCAATTTCAGCGTTGAAGATTGCCTACAGGCGCGTCCCGTAGATGATGCGGTCATCAATTTCGATGTTTATCGCCAAGACCCGCAAAATGCGGCGAAGCGCACAACCATCGGCTTGAACTGGTCTGGGGTGATGCAGGTTGGCAAACCGGTCAGTTACCCATTGCCCGATGATTTATCGCCTTCAGGGAAAGGTTACGAACTGAGGTTCAATGTGAAAATCGCTCAAGGTGAAATCGTTGAATAGACCGCAAAATTTCTACCGCGTTCAAATCGAATTGCACAATCTTTTGCGGTGTTGAGCAGCGGTCAAAGCCCGGCTCTCAGCGGAAAATATCCTCAACATTTTAAACACCGGCTATCGCTCAACCTCGGTTGAGCGCACAGGCAGCGTGTGGACGATTGGAGAATTTATGGACAAACGAATTTTCAGCTTTCTATTTTTACTCGGTTTAATATTGCCGCAATCAATCGCTGCGCAAACGCAGGGCATCGACCTTGCGCTTGCCGAACAATATTTTGACGAAGCGCAGGCGATTTGCGCGAAAGATAATGGCGCGCTGTGGGGCATTTCGCTTGCTGGACCTATGATGTTTGTTGACCGCGAGACGCGAATGATTGCGGCAAACCATAGCGACAGCGAAGGGCGGTTGACTAAAAGAGGCAAAATTTTTATCGGCAAATTGCCCGACGAAATCAACATCTCGAACACCGCGCTCAAATGGGCTGGCGTCAAATGGACGATGGTGAGCTATCCGTTGCCGGTCGATAAACAGGTGCGCGCCCAACTCATGCTTCACGAATTGTTTCATCGCGTGCAGGAAGATTTGGGATTTGCGGCGGCTAATCCCGCGAATAATCATCTGGATTCATTTACCGGGCGGTTGTGGTTGCAATATGAGTGGCGAGCTTTGCAAAGGGCGCTCACGGCGCAGGGCAGCGAACGGCAAAAAGCGATTGCCGACGCGCTGATGTTTCGCGCTTATCGCCGCAACCTTTTTCCGCAAGCGGCGCGCAGTGAAAATGAGTTGGAAATCAATGAAGGACTCGCCGAGTACACCGGCGTGAAATTGTGCGGCACAAGCGATGCGGTATCGGCGCGATTTTTTGCCGGGGAGTTGCGACGCTTTGAATCAAGACCAACCTTTGTGCGGTCGTTCGCCTATGCGTCGGGTCCGGCTTACGGTCTGTTGCTTGATGCGATACATCCGCATTGGCGAAAAGCCATAAAACAACTGGGTGATATGGGATTGATATTGGCTAAAGCGCACAGAGTTAAATTGCCCGTCAATTTTAAACAAGCAGCCGAACGCCGCGCTAAACCGTATGATTGCACATCGCTTCTGGCACTTGAGTCGGAGCGCGAGTCGCGCCGCGAAAAGCGGGTGGCGGGGTATCGCGCGCAATTCATCGAAGGCGCGGTTTTATCCATTCCACTCACGAACGAGGTGCAATACAGTTTCAATCCGAATAATGTGGAAGTTCTGGATGATGCCAACACGGTGTTTCCAAATCTGCGCATCAGTGACGCCTGGGGAATTTTGAATGTCACGGGTGGCGCGGTGCTCACGCGCCTTGATGGTCGTGTAGTTAAGGTTACGGTTGCCGCGCCAACGAATTTACCAACCACGTCGTTGCAAGGCGATGGCTGGACACTTGAATTAAAAGACGGTTGGCAGGTGGTACGCGGCGCAAGACCGGGAGATTTCACGCTCAAGCGTCAATAGCAGGCGGTTGTAGAAATAGATGGGCAAGGTTCATTCTTGCCCGGATTTTGCCGGTGTTTTGCATCGCACTTGATGATAACATTCAGAGCTTTATTGACGCGGCAATTGACCATGAGGTTAAATGGGGTTTGCGAAATTACCTGATGAGAGCGCCATTGAGACAGCGAACGAACATCATCCGCGAGACCAACCGGCATTTGCGCCTTGCAGCCTTTCTGTTGCTGGCTCTCATCAGTCATGCGCTTTTTACAAGCTGTACGCATCACCATACCAATCAACCGCATGAGTTTATTTCCTCAACGGCGAGCGTTTCTCAAGACGGGCATACGCCGGAAGAACATCACCCGCAATCCGGTCACGATACGCATTGCGTGACCTGTCAACTGCAACGCGATTTCGCTTCGCAGGTTTCACCGTCGGTAAACGTTGGCGCGCTCAACCCTGAACTTGCCAGTTGGGAAGAATTTCTTTGCGGTTATCATTCAACTGAACCCTTCACCATCCCTGCGGGTCGCGCCCCGCCGCTTGTTTAATTCTCCAATCCATCCCGGTTGTAACGGCAGCGCGTGAGTGGGCGTTCGCTGACTGAACGTGTATTCACCGATTGCGCCGTTGCCATTTCCAATCACTGCAATTGAACGAACAGAAATCATCAAGGAGAATTTTTCATGCGAAGAAGCAAATGGCTAAATGGCTTTTTAATTGCGCTTTTATTTTTAAGCAGCGCGCCGCTGAATTTTGCGCAAAGCGGCGCGAAACTCAGCGGCACCGTCACCATCGGCAATAACACGCCGGTGCACAATGTGACGGTAACTATTCTGCAACTCAAACGCTCGGTAGAAACCGATGAAGATGGTCGGTATGTGTTTAATGACCTGCCGCCCGGAACCTATGACGTAGTGGCGCACCTGCACCGCTTCCCCGATGTGGTGAAAAATGTGCAGGTGGGCGCGGGCGCAACGGCTACGGCTGATTTTCAACTGACCTTGACCGTAAAAGAAGAGGTGACAGTGACGGCAACCGGCAGCGACGAAACCTCATTCAATTCGATTCAATCGGTTGCCTCGCTTGGGGCGCTGGAAATCGCCCAGAAAAATCCTGTGTCGCTTGGCGAAGCGTTGGACAATCAACTCGGCGTTGCCAAACGCAGTTTCGGTCCGGGCAATGCGCGCCCGGTGATTCGCGGCTTTGATGGTGACCGCGTATTGGTTTTGCAGGACGGCGAGCGCATCGGCTCGCTCGGTTCACAATCGGGCGACCACGGCGAACCGATTGATGTGTTATCAGTCGAAAAATTGGAAGTCGTCAAAGGTCCCGCGACTTTGCTTTACGGCAGCAGCGCCATTGGCGGCGTGGTCAATGCGGTGACCGGACACGAAGAGGCGCATCAAGGCGTGCACGGTTATTTGACCGGCATAGCGGGCACCAATCGCTCGCAATTCGGCGGAAGCGGCGGCATTGAATTCGGCACACTGCACTGGCTCTTCTGGGCAAATGGTGGCGGGCAGCGAAGCGATGATTACGAAAGTCCGCGTGGCGTCGTAGCGAATTCCTTCACCCGCTCAACGCACGGGTCGGGTGGCTTCGGCTATTACAAAGACCGAGGCTTTTTCAGTTTGAATTATGACTACAACAAAAGTCGTTATGGCATTCCGTTCGATAGTCGTGAAGAAGACCCTGAAATTGTCGGACTCAACCCGCGCAAACAGAGCGCGCGACTGAATTTCGGGTTGCGCGATTTGCCGTCGCTGGTGACTTCGGCAAAATTCACTTTGCAATACAACGATTATAAACACAGCGAATTCGATATTCCGACAGGCGACATCAACACCACGTTTAAAAACAAAACCTTTGTGTATGATGGACTGTTCGACCAGAAAAAAATCGGCAGATATTCCGGCACCTTCGGATTCTGGGGCTTGCATAGAGATTTCGATACCATCGGCGCAGAAGCCTTAGCGCCGCCCACCACGCAAAATGCTTTTGCGGGATTCGCTTTGCAGAAATTCGATTTCGAGCGGTTCAGCGTACAACTCGGCGGGCGCGTCGAACACAATGGTTATGACCCTGACGGGTTGTCCGCTCGTTCATTTACAGGTTTTTCAGGCGCGGCAGGAGTTCGCGTGCCGACCTGGACAGGGGGCGCTCTGGTGGTCAACTATTCGCACAGCTACCGCGCGCCATCGCTTGAAGAGTTGTATAACAATGGCCCGCATCCGGGTAACGGAGTGTTTGAAATCGGCGATGAAAATTTAAAACGCGAACGTGGCGATGGCATCGAACTCGGCGTCCGCCATTCAACTGGTCGCGTGAAAGGGGAATTCAATTTCTTCTACTACAATTTTAAGGATTTCGTTTTTCTTGCGCCGACCGGAGACGTGGACGAAGAAGAAGCGTTGCCGATTGCCGAATACCGCCAGGCAAACAGCCGGTTTGTCGGCGCGGAGGCGCAGCTATCCGTGGCTTTGCATAACAATATCTGGCTGAACAGTGGGCTTGATTATGTGAATGCCGAACTGACGGATAGCAATACGCCTTTGCCGCGCATTCCGCCGCTTCGCGGACGTGTCGGGTTTGATTTCAATTACAAAGGTTTGACGGTATCGCCGGAAGCGGTGATGGCAAAAGACCAGAATCGTATTTTTCCGTTGGAGACGCGCACCGGCGGCTATACGGTCTTCAATTTGAAGGGCACCTATACTTTAACCAGTCAACACATCGCCCATGTGTTTTCGTTGAGCGGGTTCAATCTGGGCAATCGCTTTTATCTGAATCATCTGTCATTTATTAAAGACATCGCGCCGGAAATCGGGCGCGGCGTCCGACTGACCTACACCATGCGGTTCTTCTAAACTGTTCGGTGCCGTGAGTCTTTGCGTGTCAGTAATTTTGAAATTGCGAGATTCACGGCGCTCGATAAATCTGCGTAAACTTTAGCAACTGGTTGCTTTGTTCAATATTTACGCTTGAACGAGGCGGCGTTTGCTTGTAGTATAAGGCTGCTTTGCTTGTAGCGTTGTATCTCAAATTGCCAGATGCAAGTGGATAATCGTAGCCTCCCCGATTCGTTACAAGTAAAAACCTCGCACAACTCAGGAAATTTTTAGAACAAGATCGCTTCAGCATTAGAAAAATTAGAGGGAACGCCATGCACGACAACAAAGGAAAAACCATCATTCAGGCGCGTAAAGAAAATCTCGTAGTCAAAGAAGTCGCCGATGAAGTGTTGATTTACGATTTGGATGCCAACAAAGCGCACTGTTTAAATAAGACTGCGGCGCTGGTGTGGAATTATTGCGACGGGAAGAACTCGGTGACAGATGTCGCCCGGCGTATGGCGAGCGATTTACAGACGCCTGTGGATGAAACGGTCGTGTGGTTTGCCATCAATCAACTGGAAAAATTCGATTTGATGCAGGAGCAAAAAGCCAAAGAACTGGGCATGGGAATGACGCGCCGCGATTTAATCAAACGCGCCGGCATTGCCGCCGTCCTGACGATTCCTGTAGTGATGACGATTACCGCGCCTAACGCGCTGGCTGCGGTAAGCTGTGTTGATATCGGTGGAGCGTGTACTACGACAGGAGAGTGTTGCCAAACTCCGTTGGCTCTAACCTGTTGCACAGCACCATCGCCTTCGGCTGGCACTTGTCAAGCATCTTGCTGATGGCTCAGGTCTGAGTAGAATCTGAAAAATATAATTTGGTTAAGCCCACACCTCACTGAAAATTTAAAGATGTGTGGGCTTTTCTGCTTTCATCTGTCTTCCATTCTCTAACCACACGAATTGCTCAAACAGTCAGCATTCTGAAAATGCTGAAAAATGCGGTGATTGAATCTGCTGGGCAAAGGCAACCGTTTTTGGAGTGCGGTAACTGGTTACCGCTTTGGCATAAGCTGAAGGGCGAATGAGCTTTGGTTAAAAAATAAATCGTCCGCTTCAACCCGCGCAACCTTGAAATTCTACGGAAATCCGTGGTTCTATTTTGAAATAAAAGCGGTGACCAGTCACCGCACTCCAAAATTGCGCTTCGCCTTCGGGATTTTTCACCTTGCACGTTATGATTCCTCCGTATGCCCGTAACTTTCGGTCGTTCAAATGTTGATTTGCTCAAAGCCATACATTTTCTAGCGTGGCGAAATCCGCCGCCACCGCTTGCCATCACCGCCGAAGAATTAATCGCCATCACCCCGCAACTCCTGCACCTCGGGGCAGGGGCGCTTGCCTGGCGGCGCATTGCTGATAGCGATTTACAAGACCTGCCTGCGGCTTTGGAACTCAAACGCGCTTATCAATTTCACACACTGCAAACCGCTGTTGATGAACTCAATCTCACACGGGTGTTCAGCGATTTTCGCGCCGCAGGTATTGAACCGTTGCTGGTCAAAGGTTGGGCAATCGCCCGTTTGTATCGAGACCCGGCAATTCGTCCGTTTTCCGATATTGATTTAATCGTCCAGCCGCAGCACACCGGCAAAGCCCGCGAGTTTTTACAAAACGCCTGGCGTTACCCCATCAACATTGATTTGCACGAAGAGTTGAAAGATAGCGACGGACAAAATGTTGAAGCAATGTTTGCCCGTTCACAGTTAATTAATCTCAACGGCACGAAAATCCGCGTGCCTTGCGAAGAAGACCATTTGCGTTTTTTATGCCTGCACGCGCTCAGGCACGGCATCTGGCGACCGCTGTGGCTTTGCGATGTGGCGGTCGCTTTGGAAAATCGTCGAGCCGATTTCGATTGGCAAAGCTGTCTCGGCGACAATCAAATCCAAGCCAACTGGATTCTCTCGACCATCAAACTCGCAAACCAATTGCTCGGCGCGGAAATCAACGACACACCGGTTGCCGAAATCAAAAAACCGTTGCCGCGCTGGTTCGTCAATGCCGTTTTGCAAAACTGGCAAGCAGCAAAAGGCATGAAACAAATCAGCCTGAACGCCATTGTACTCAGCAACCAGTTTTCTTTCAGAGAAAAACTTGCCGAACTCAGCTATCGCTGGCATCGCCCCATCGAAGCCTCTTTAGACCTGCAAATCCCCTTTAATCGGTTGCCGCGTTTGCCTATTCAACTTGCCGCTTCGCTGTTACGGGTGCCGGATTTTCTCGACGCCTTAGCGCAACGACTAAAAAATCGGTAGTATCATTCTTTTCAAATTTCAAAATCGTTTTGATTAAATTGCAAAAAGGAAAAAAATACCGTGATGCAAATCAAACTCTATAAACCGCTGGTCATCATTGTAAGCCTGCTGATATTACCCACAGTCGCTTGTCAGAACGAACAAAAAGGTAAAGATAAAAAAGATAAGAAGTCGAAAGAATTATTCGCTTATGCGCGTGACTGGTCGCGCTTCCCGGCGATTATCGAACGCGACACCAAAAATGAAATCGTCGCCATTGGCGATATTCACGGCGGCTTTGACCGGTTGGTTGCTTTGCTTACAAAAGCCGGTCTCATCAAAGCTGACCCGCAAGCGAAAAGCGGTTATGCGTGGACGGGCGGCAATCGGCTGCTGGTCTGCACCGGCGATATGATTAACAAAGGCAACGGGTCAATCGCGGTTTTGGATTTACTCATGGCGCTCGAAGACCAGGCGCGCGCCGCGGGCGGTGAATTGATCGTCACGCTCGGCAATCACGAAGTCACTTTCCTAGCCAACCCCGGCGCGAAAAAAGCCGAAGAGTTTGAAGACGAACTCGAAGCCAAAGGCATAGACCCTGACTCGTTGCCGCGCGGCGAGTCGCCTTACGGCGTGTGGCTCATGAATCGCGCATACGCGGCGCGCGTCAATGATTGGTTCTTTTCGCATAGCGGCAACACCTCAGATAAAACTCTCGACCAACTGTCGCAGGAATTTCGCGCCGCAGTGGAAAAAGGCGATTGGAAATCCCTGCTTGGCGAAACCTCGCTGCTGGAATCCGAAAAGTGGTGGAAAGGGCAGGGCGGCGCAAAGGAATTGCTCGATAAAAATCTCGCCAGTGTCAAAGCCCGCCATTTCGTTTTCGGTCACGACCCCGGCGCGTTTGAAGGCTTCGGCGCGATTCAACAGGATAAAGACGGTCGGTTGGTTTTAATTGATGTCGGCATGTCACCGGCGGTTGATTACAGCAAAGGCGCATTGCTTTTCATCGAAACCAAAGATAACGAAAGCCTCGCCACAAGCGTGGATGCCGACGGCAATAAAAAACAGATTTGGCGCGGCGACCTTGTAAAAGCGAAAGCGCTGAAGCTGCCATAGATTTAGGAGTTACGCCGATGAGTTCAGAGTAACGCCTTTAGGCGTGAGAAAATTATGGACTCATCACGGCTAAAGCCGTAACTCTAAACCTGGGATTCAAATGCGTAACTCCTGAAATTTTAATAACCTTGATTTTGCTTCGTTATGTTGAATACGATTTCCGAAACTATTGAAGAATATCGCGACCGCGCCTGGCGGCGAACGCCGGAACTGCGCATTGAATCGGCGATTGCTGCCGAAGGGTTTATCGAAGAAATCGGTTTTTGCGGGGCGCTTACCGATGCCAAACAAAATTACCCGTCGCTGTATATTGCGGTTTGTGGCAGGCGCGATGCCTTTATGCCGCGCAATGTGCAGAAAGACCCCGAAGCCAGTTTCGCCTGGGTGACCAAAGATGAAGTGATGCGCCGCGGCAAGGTCTACTATGCCAAACTGCTCAAAGGCAAATCGACGTTTGTTGCGCCGCGACTGGTTCCGCATTTCAACGCCTTATTCGGCATTCCACGCAAACAAGAAAAAGAAAAACTGTCCGATGATGCGCGCGCGATTTTAAAAGTGCTGCGCAAAGAATGGGAGATGGCGACCGCAGATTTGCGCGAAGAATCGGGCGTCAAAGACCGCAAACGCTTTACCAAAGCTCTGGATGAATTGCAGCGCGCCATGAAAGTCATACCGGGCGAAGTTCTGTACGAACCGTTTTTTACCTACATCTGGAGCCTCGCGGAAGGGCGTTGGGCAAAAGAGCTGGCAACCAAAGTCAAACGCGACGATGCCTTGAAAGCGGCTGCCAGAGCCTATTTGAAGGGAGCGGGACTGACCGCGCGCGGCGAACTGGCGCGACTCACGGGACTTTCGCGGGTTGATGCGGGCAGAGGCAATCACCTGCTGGTCAACGAAGGTTTTGCCGAGCGTCTGGAAACCGGCGTCTATCGTTTGCGTGATTTTTAATTGCTGCCGTCACTCTGCATTAGTCCCGAACGGGACAACCTGGTTGGCAGCGGCAATGGTGTTTATCAAGGTTTGGCTTCCCAGCGGATGCGGCGGATCGAGCGGATTCACGCGGATTTTTTTTAACCTGATAACCCCGTGTCATCGTTGATAAACCACGGAAGCAATTTATCCGTCCTTATCTGCCGCATCCGCCGCATCCGCTGGGAAATTCACCCTGGAAATCTGCCCGGTCTTTTTCCGTAAGCGGATTGACTGTTCAACCGTTGGCTTTTTTTAGTCATTGAAACGAACCATAAGTCAGCACAAAATCAGAGAGCCTTTAGCCGATTTGAAAAAGTTAAAAATCGAATTCTGACAACCCGGAATGGTTCATTTAAATTTGCCCGAATACTTAATATCAATTTTTCGACATTGACAATTCACGCCGATTCATTCAAAAAAACAGGCGACAACTTTTTGCAATACTCAAAAGGCTTTGCACAAATTCTATAACTTATCGAGGGGATTTATGACCATCCATCGTTTAACTCGTTCATCTTTTCTCAGTCTAGGTGTGGTTTTGCTGACGGTTTGTTTTGGGCTGGCGCAGACCAACACCACGTTGAAACCGGGACGTGACCCGAAACAACCGATTGATGAGGAATACACCAAAAAAATTGCTGAATATACCACCGAAAAATTTTTCAACTCGCCGCTCACCGATTACCTGCCGGCGTCGAAAACTGTGCCGACGCCGAAAGCTGTGCTTGGGGATGTCGCGGGCGCGCCCGGCAAACTCCCGTATTCGGCAGAGGTCTATCGCTATATGCGACTGCTTGAAAAAGCCAGCCCGCGCGTCAAAGTCTATTCCATCGGCACCACCGAAGAAGGGCGCGAGATGATTGCCGTCGCGGTTTCTTCGGAAGCCAACATCGCGCAGATCGAAGCCAACCGCGCGCGACTTGCCAAACTCGCTGACCCGCGCGCCATTCAGATGAACGATGATGAAGCCGAAAAACTCATCACCGCATCGGTTCCGGTTTACTATCTGACCGGCACGATTCATTCGCCGGAAACCGGTTCACCGACGGCGCTCATGGAACTTGTCTATCGTCTGGCAGTCGATGAAAGCCCTTACTATAAAAATATTCGCGACAATGTCATCACCTTGATTACCCCTGTGGTTGAAGTTGACGGGCGCGACCGACAGGTTGATGTCTATAACTGGCATCTGGCGAACCCCGATAAACAGTGGCCGTCGCTCATCTATTGGGGACATTATGTGGCGCACGATAACAATCGCGATTCGATGGCGCTATCGCTCAAGCTGACGCAAAACGTGTTGAAAACCTATACCGGCTGGCGCGCCCAGGTGCTTCACGATTTGCACGAATCGGTGCCTTACCTGTATGACAACACGGTTGGCGACCAACCCTACAACGCCTGGGTTGACCCGATTCTTACGGACGAGTGGCAATTGATTGGCTGGCACAATGTATCGGAGATGACCAAATTCGGCATGCCCGGCGTCTTCACCCACGGCACCTTCGATACCTGGTCGCCAAGTTATTTGATGTTCATCGCGGCATCGCACAACGGCATCAGCCGTCTGTATGAAACCTTTGGCAATGCGGGCGCGGATACGGTTGAGCGGACGCTGTCGCCGGGAGAGTATTCGCGGCAATGGTATAAACAAAATCCGCCTTTGCCGAAAGCCCGCTGGTCACAGCGCAACAATAACAATTATCAACAAACCGGCATACTGGTTTCGCTGGCGCATTTTGCCACCAACAATAAATATTTTCTGCGCAATTTTTATTTGAAGAGCAAGAACTCAATCCTCAAACCCAAACAGGCAGGTCCCGCCGCTTATGTCTTTCCCGCCAATGACCCGCGACCGGGCGGACAGGCAGAGTTACTCAGACTTTTGCAAATGCAAGGTTGCGAAGTGCATCGCGCCACCGCGCCATTTACCGTGACCATGCCTGCGAAGAAACGACCGGCAAGACCGACGAACGCAACGCCAACCGCTGGAACCAACGGGCAAGGGGAAGCGAAGCCCGCAAACGATACCCGGCAATTTCCCGCCGGCAGTTACATCGTGCGCATGGATCAACCCTACAGCCGCATCGCCGACATGATGCTCGATTATCAATACTGGGCACCGAATGACCCGCAACGAAATATTTATGATGACACCGCCTGGACGTTTGGCGAACTCGGCAATGTGCAAGTCGTGCGCGTCACCGATGTAAAAGCCCTTGATGCGGCGATGGAAAAGGTCGCAGGCGAAGTGCGCGCGACGGGCGGCGTCAAAGGCAGCGGACAGATTTTCGTCGTCAATCACAATGCCGATAACGCGCTTGCGACTTTGCGCTATCGTTTCAAAGACGCGCAGTTTGAAGCGGCGGAAGAGCCGTTTGAAGTCGCCGGTCAAACATTCAATCGCGGTTCATTCATCATTCGCAATGTTTCGCAAAACGATTTGAACGCGGCAACCACTGAACTCGGTTTGCAGGTGGTGGCGACAACCGCTGCGCCGACTGTGAAAACCCACGCCATCAAAGCGCCGCGCATCGCCATCATGCACACCTGGCTCAGCACACAGGACGAAGGCTGGTGGCGTTTGGAATTTGACCGTTTGAAAATTCCCTTCGATTACATCAGCACGCAGGACGCGGCGAAAGACGCCAACCTCAATGCGAAATACGATGTAATTATTTTTGCGCCGGTTGGTCGCAGCAACCCGCAACAAATCATTGCGGGACTGCCGATGTTCGGAAACCCCTTGCCGTGGAAGACGACGGATTTGACGCCGAACCTCGGCAAGGTTGATGCGACCGATGATATGCGTCCCGGTCTTGGTTGGACAGGGGTTGAGAATTTACAAAATTTCGTGCGCCGCGGCGGACTGCTGATTACCGCAAGTGATACGGCAAGCTTCGCCGTGACCTTGGGGTTCGGACAAGGCGTTTCGATTACATCGCCGCAACGTCTGCGCGTCACCGGAAGCGTGTTGCGTTCAAAAATCGTTGACTCGGTGAGTCCGATTCTTTACGGCTACAACGATAATTTATCTATCTTCTGCGCCAATGGTCCGATTTTCGGCGTGAGCAATTCAGTTGGTGGGCGGGGCGGACGCCGGTTCAGCGGCGATGGCAGTGACCGTTTGACCGGGCGCGGCACACCCGATGACCCCGATACGGTGCAGAACCGTCCGCCTGATGTGATACCCGAAGAGACGCGGTCGGAAATCTGGGAACTGCCGCCGGTCACCGATGAACAATTGCGCAATGGCATAGGGGTGATCCCACCTGCAATGAGACCGCGCGTGGTGTTGCGTTACGCGGATGCGCGCGAGTTGTTGGTATCGGGACTGTTGGAAGCGGGCAATGAAATCGCTCAACGCCCGGCAGTGATTGATGTGCCATTTGACAAAGGTCATGTGGTGTTATTCTCGAATAATCCGTTCTGGCGAGCCGAAACCCAGGGGAGTTATTTTCTGGTCTTCAATGCGATTTTGCATTTCGATAATTTGAATGCCGGAAGAAAACTCGCCGAGCGATAAACCAATCCATTTATCAGTAACCTCAGCGTAAGCGGGTGATGAGTTCGATAGTTCCGACGCTCACGCTGAGGTTACTGATTGGTTGTTGATTGCTGGTTGAGCAAGCGATCTTTGACCGCGCCATTAGTAAAATCGCTCATTCAACCTCAGTCAATGGTGCGGCAAATCGCTCCAGGCAATCATCAAGTCGCTTTGTCACTTTCTCAAAGTCGCATATAATAGCGCGGTAGTACGGTTCCCTTTGGACTTCATCAATCAATACATAACGCAAGAGGATTTAGGATGCCGCTCGCTTATCGCCGGTTTAAATTTCCGGTTTTTATTTTCTTCGTCAGCTTATCAATGACCGCTGCCTGGTTTGATAGGCAATCGGTGTCGGCAAACGCGGATGATACAGCCGAGTTTTTTGAAAAGCGCGTTCGCCCGATTCTTTTGACCCGCTGCGCCAGTTGCCATAATCCGCAGGCGCAGGTTGCCAAACTTGACCTGACGACCGCCGAAGGTTTCGCTAAGGGAGGCGAAAGCGGCGCGCTGATTAATTTGAGTCAACCCGAAGAGAGCCGTTTACTTAAAGTCATCGGTTATTCGGAAACCTTGAAGATGCCACCCACCGGCAAATTGAAAGCCGATGAAATTGCTGTGCTCACCGAGTGGGTGAAGATGGGCGCGCCGTGGGCGAATGCGACCGTAAAACCCGAAGCCAAATGGAACCCGCCAAAATCGACACGCGAATTTACCGAAGAAGAGAAAACTTATTGGGCTTTTCAACCGCTTGCTACAGTCGCACCGCCGAAAGTTAAAAATCGAGCCTGGGTTAAATCGCCGATTGATGCATTCATTTTGCAGAAACTCGAAGCCCGTGGCATCACCCCCGCGCCGCCTGCCGATAAACTCACCTTACTGCGCCGCGCCACCTTTGATTTAACGGGACTGCCGCCGACTGAAAAAGAGATGGGCGATTTCTTAGCCGATAATTCGCCTGCTGCGTTTGCCAAAGTCGTCGAGCGATTGCTGGCGAGTCCGCGTTACGGCGAGAAGTGGGGCAGGCATTGGCTCGATGTTGCGCGTTATGCCGATTCGACCGGCAATGATGAAGACCATCGCTACCCGCACGCCTGGAAATATCGCGACTATGTCATCGAAGCGTTCAACTGGGATTTGCCGTATGACCAGTTTATTCGCGAACAGCTTGCGGGAGATTTGTTGCCCGCTGCGGATGGCGGCGAAATCAATAAGCGCGGCATTGTGGCAACCGGATTTCTGGCGCTTGGCGCAAAAGCTCTCGCGCAGCAGGACAAACAGAAGATGCTTTACGATGTCTGGGATGAACAGGTGGATGTAACCTCGAAAGCCTTTTTAGGCATGACGATGGCTTGCGCGCGTTGTCACAATCACAAATTCGACCCGATTCTCACCAAAGATTATTATTCACTGATTGGTATATTTGCCGCGACACGCAGTTTTACCAATCCCGATTCGCATGTCTCTGTGGTGCTTGAAAAACCTCTGATTCCGAAATCCGAATGGCAGCAGTATCAAGCGGCGAAAAAAGTTTATAACGAAAAACAGAAACGCTTGCAGTTGGCTTTGGCAGCGATTAAAGACGATGCGCAGCGGCGATGGGTGCAACCGCTTGCCAACAATTTTGCGAATATCATGCTTGCCGCCCGCCGTGTCTATGAAGGCAATATCAAAATCGAAGAAGCCGCTAAGCAGGTCGGACTTGATGCGGCTTTCATGCAGAAATGGGTCGATTTTTTTAAGCCGAATGACGAGCGGGTGCGCGGTTATTTGAATGAATGGAAGGACGCGCCTGTGGATAAACGCTCGACGGTTGCGCAAAGTTATCAAGCGCGATTTGTGAAACGTTTTGAAGCCTGGCAGAAATCGCTTGGCGAATGGCAAAGCAAATATCAGAAAGCGCTCGAAGCCAATCAAGCGTTACCCGACCGACCCGGCTTTGAAGAGGGCGAAGACCGTTTTTTTGCCGAAATTTATTTTGGTGATAGCGTATTTGCAGTCTCTGATAAAGAGCCGAAATTTTTCTCCACAGAGCAATGGGCAGCGATTGAAAAGCTGCATAAAGAACAAGAGGCGTTAAAGAAACTTGCGCCCGTAGAACCCGAATTTGCCTGCGCCATTGAAGAGGGCGCACCGGTTAAACAAAAAGTCCTGGTGCGCGGCGATTACAATAACCCCGGCGAAGATGCGCCGCCCGCATTCCCGGCAATCCTTGCGCGCTATGACACGCAATCGCCGTTTAGCGGCAGCGGGCGTTTGCAACTTGCAGATTGGTTGACGCGCGCGGAAAATCCTCTGCCGAAACGGGTGCTGGTCAATCGCTTGTGGCAATGGCATTTCGGCGAGGGGTTAGTGCGAACCCCCGATAATTTTGGCAGGATGGGCGACCGTCCGTCGCACACGGAACTCTTGGATTTTCTCGCCGCAGAGTTCATCAAATGCGGGTATTCGATGAAGGCGATGCATCGAATGCTCATGCTCTCAAACACTTACAAAATGGCTTCGGAAAATCCTGTGGCGATGAAAGCCGACCCGGATAACCGTTTGCTTTCGCGATTCAATCGCCGGCGTCTAACGATTGAAGAGATGCGCGACGGCTTGCTTGCGATTGACGGGACGATTGATTTGACGATGGGCGGCACGTTGCAGACCGGGCGCGGCACGGATGGCGAAAATAATCAGGAGCGGTTGAGTTTCAATCCCGAAAAATCGAAACGCCGCACGGTTTATCTGCCACTTCGTCGGGCGAATTTGCCGACCTTGCTGAATCTTTTTGATTTTGGCGACGCCACAACCATGAGCGGCAAACGCCAACTTACCAATGTCGCAACCCAAGCTTTGTTCTGGCTCAACAGCGAATTTCTGACCGAGCGTTCAGCCGATTTCGCACAACTATTAATGGCGAACAATGTGAAAGATGAGGCGGAGCGCGTGGCGATTGCCTATCGGCGCATCTTAAATCGCGAACCTCAAAAAGCAGAAATGGCGGGCGCATTAAAATACCTTGAAGGATACAAATTGAAATTCGCCGGTGACAAAGCCGAGCAGAAAGCCTGGCAGAGTTTTGTGAGAATTCTGATGTCATCGAATGAATTTGTTTACCTTGATTGAAGAAAATATTTGAGCAGATATTCAGCTACGGTAAGCCTTAAAATTGAGATTGCCAATGTGGATTAACCGCAGAGAACGCAGAGGCAGCGCAGAGAGTTGCTGCAAGCAACTCCTCCAGCGGTTCAACATTTGGAAACGAGGTCAGCTGACGCTCCTCAAACGTGGTTTTTATTTTTCAGAAATTGTAGTGATTACTCATCAATCGGGAGTTGCATAATGTCAAAGCCGGAAAGTCTGGCGTGGATTCAATCGCTTTATCAAAAAACCGAACAACCCATGTCGCGCCGCGCCTGGCTGCGCGCCGCAAGCCTCGGTTTCGGCTCACTCGGTTTAACCGCGATGCTTGCCGAAGAAGCAAAACTTTTCGCGGCGACGAATTCGCAATTCGCGGAAGGCTCAAGTCAGTCCGGCAATCCGCAATCCGCAGGAGGCGTAAGCCTGCCCCGCAATTCGCAATTGCAAAGTCCGCTTGCGCCGCGCCCGCCGCATTTTGCGCCGCGAGCCAAACGGGTGATTTTTCTTTTTATGCATGGCGGTCCCTCTTCGATTGACACTTTCGACCCGAAAGAACGACTGGTGCGCGATCATGGCAAACCCTTGCCGATTAAACGCCCGCTGGCATTCGCTGATGGCAAAGTCGGACCTTTGATGAAACCGCTTTGGGATTTCAAACCCGGCGGACAAAGCGGCATTCCCGTAAGTGATCTCTTTCCACATGTGCGCGATTGCGTAGATGACCTCTGCATTATTCGTTCGCTGGTTGGCGAAGGCGTTGACCACGGCGCGGCATTGCTGCAAACCTTCACAGGCTCTTCAACCTTCGTGCGACCGAGCATGGGGTCTTGGGTGATTTACGGACTGGGAACCGAAAATCAAAATCTTCCCGGCTTCATCACGATTAAACCGGCGCTGTCGCATGGCGGCGCGAAAAACTGGTCATCAGCTTTTTTGCCCGGCGCATATCAAGGCACGGCGATTGGCAATTCCGGCTTGAAAGTCGAAGACATCAAAAAAGAACCGATTGAATATCTCCTCAGCAAACATCTGTCGCCCGATGAGCAGCGTTATGAACTGGAGATGCTCGAAGCCATCAATCGCCGCCATCAGCAACTCCATAAGCAAGACCCGCAACTGGAAACCCGCATACAGGCATTCGAGATGGCTTTCAAAATGCAATCGCAAGCCCCCGAAGCCTTCGAGGTGGATAAAGAATCCCAAGCCACGAAAAAACTTTACGGCTTGGATGACCCTTTGACCGCCGATTTCGGCTGGCAGTGTTTATTGGCGCGACGACTTGCCGAACGCGATGTGCGCTACATTCAATGCACCCACAGTTACAAATGGGATCAGCACAGCGACCTCTATAATCTGCATACTAAGAATGCCCGTGAAGTCGATAAACCGATTGCCGGACTGCTGAAAGATTTGAAAGCGCGTGGACTGTTGAAAGATACGCTGGTCATCTGGGCGGGCGAATTCGGACGCACCCCGGTCAGTGAAAGCGGTGACGGGCGCGATCACAATCCTTACGGCTATTCGATATGGATGGCGGGCGGCGGCGTCAAAGCCGGTTTCGTTTATGGCGCGACCGATGACATCGGCTATCACGCTGTCGAAGACCGCTGTCACATACATGATTTTCACGCGACGGTGTTGCATTTGCTGGGACTTGATCACGAGCGCTTGACTTATCGGTTCAGCGGGCGCGATTTCCGTTTGACGGATGTGGCGGGCGTTGTCGCCCAAAAGATTCTCGCATAATTAAGGCTTTGGTGTAATTGGCTCAGCTTTATTCCTGTGACTTGGTGAAGGCAATCTGAAACCGGAAATTAGTCGTTTCAATCCGTATCGCTTTGCAAAAAATAACTCGGCAGTTTTTGATTTAATCTGATAGACTGCTCACCCGTTTTTCATATCAAACATTTCAGGCTAGCGAGATGATATTAACCCCTCACACCCGACTGAGGCATTACAAACTCTCGCCACCTGGCGTGGGCGGGATGAGCAGAACTTTTTCTGGTTCGCGTTTGCTATCGCGAGCATCAGTCGTTATCAAATTGTTCAGTAAAAAATTTCAGCCGATACACTCAACTCAGCCTTATAAAAATCTAGGAGTAACTCATGAGTACAAGTTGTCCCGAACGCGGAAATATCCGCAAAGTTATTGACCGCGCGCTCTGCTTGCGTCTGCTTGGTTTGGCGTGCGTGCTCCTTATGGCATCGCTCAACGCGGACGGTCAGCGTCTCGACTGGCCGCAATTTCGCGGGCCCGACGCCAACCCTGTGGGCACATCAGCGCAACTGGCGGAACGCTGGTCGAAGACCGAAAATGTCGAGTGGTCGCAAGCGATTCCCGGGCGCGGTTGGTCGTCGCCCATCGTCACCGGTGGCAAAGTCTATGTGACGACCGTGACCACAGATGGCAAGTCGAAATCGCCGCAAATCGGCACGGAATACAGCAACGAATACGTCGCCGAACTGCAAAAACAGGGATTGCCGATGGATAAAGTCATCGAGCGCGTGACCGAGCGCGATATTGAATTGCCGAAAGAAGTAAGCCTGCACTACTTCCTCTATTGTCTGAACCTGAAAAGTGGCAAGGTGGAATGGCAGAAAGAATTTTATGCGGGACATCCGCCCGGTGGGCGACACCGCAAAAATAGTTTTACTTCGGAAAGCCCGGTGACCGACGGCAAATTCGTTTATGTGTATGTAGCGAATCTCGGTTTATGGGCGTTTGACTTGAACGGCAAGCAAGTATGGAAGACGCCGCTTGAAGTCAATCCCATTTACCTGGACTTTGGGACAGGCAGTTCACCGGCGCTGGCGGGCAACCTGTTGGTGATTGTCAACGACAATGAGAAGCAGCAGTTCATCGCGGCGTTTGACAAGCAGACCGGCAGGCAGGTCTGGCGCGCGAATCGAGACATTGGCCCCCAGGGACGGCGGTCAGCCTGGGTGACGCCCTTTATTTGGCGGCACGCGCTGCGTACGGAAATCGTAGCGGTGGGTCCTGAGGTAGTGGTGAGTTACGACCTCGCGGGGAAAGAATTGTGGCGACTGTCCGGGATGTCTGCAACGCCGATTCCCATGCCCTTGGCTTATGACGGATTGCTTTACATCAACGGCGGGCGCGGCGCTGCCTTGTTCGCTATTCGTCCGGGCGCAAGCGGCGATATTTCGCTCAGTCAAAACCAGACCTCAAACAATTATATTGTCTGGTCGCAACCTCGCGCCGGAACCTATTTGCCATCTTCGTTGGCTTATAACGGAGGTATTTACGCATTGACCGAAACGGGAATCCTGAGCCGCTTTGACGCCAAGACCGGCAAGCAGACATACAAAACACGCATTGACCCGACGGCAACGGCGTTTACGACCTCGCCCTGGGTTTACAATGGCAAGCTGTTCTGCCTGAGCGAAGAAGGCCAGACCTTTGTTATCGCGGCGGGCGAGCAGTTCAAGTTATTGCACGTGAATGAACTGGACGACATGGCGCTGGCGTCGCCTGCAATCGTCGGCGAGCGCTTGTTGATACGCACGGAACAACGCCTGTATTCAATTCGCCGCAGAGGATGAGCGGGGCACTATGGTTACCCGAGGATAGTTAGAATAGATGAGTCAGGAACTGGCAATCAACACCGCGCTCGCGCATTACCGCATCGTCGCCAGACTCGGCGCGGGCGGCATGGGTGAGGCGCAACCCTGTACGTCTCACTGGGTGAGAAGGACGCAGCGTTTGCCGAACTCAAAAGGGGTTACCGCAGTCGCGAATGGTTATTGGCATTGATCAAGGTTGACCCGCGAGTGGATGCTTTGCGAGACGACCCGCGTTTTGCCGAGATGCTGCGGCGCATCGGCTTGTCGCAGTGAGCGAGACCAGCGAACGGTTTGCCTGCGTTGCTGAAATTATGGTTTTCACGGTGAACAAATTTGGCTGGGAAATTCCCCTTATTCAGGGGGGCTGGCGCGGACATTCACCCGACCGGGCGCTTCGCTCTGGAAAGGTCATTGCCATGAAAAAACATCTAATTGCCATCGCCATCACCCTGCTGCTCGCAGCCTCTCACTGTCCGGCGCAATCTGCCCCGCGCCAACCGTCACGCCCCAACATCGTCTTCATCCTGATTGATGATTTACGATGGGATGAACTCGGTATCGTCGGGCATCCGTTTATCAAAACGCCTAACATTGACCGTCTCGGCAAAGAGGGTGGATTATTTCGCAATGCCTTTATGACGACGCCACTTTGTTCGCCTTCGCGCGCCAGTTTGCTTACCGGGCAATATGCCCACACCCACGGCATCACAGACAATGTTGATCGCTCTGCCGCCAGTCACAGGCTCGAAACTTTTCCTCGTCTGCTTAATCAATCGGGATACGAAACCGCCTTCATCGGCAAATGGCACATGGGCAATGATGACAAGCCGCGACCGGGTTTTGATCGCTGGGTGAGTTTCAAAGGACAAGGCACCTATCTCAATCCCGAGATCAACGAAGACGGCAAATCCGTCAAACCATCGGGCTACATCACAGATATTTTGAGCGGCTACGTGGTGGAGTTCATCCGGCGACGACACGACAAACCGTTTCTGGTTTATCTGGCACACAAAGCCATCCATCCCGAAGTCACGCAGAATGACGATGGCAGCGTCAATTTAGCCAATGCGGAACTGTTTATTCCCGCCGAGCGGCACAAAAATTTGTATACGGGCAAAGCGATTCCGCATAGACCAAATTATGGTCGCGCGCCGACGGATAAACCCGCGCTGCAAAGACCCATCGGCAATCTGCCATCACTTGGAGTTGCCACCGTCACCGGCGACGAAGCTATTCTTGGACGGGCGCGCACGCTTGCGGCGATTGACGAGGGCGTCGGGGAAATCCTCAAAGCCTTGCAGGAGACCGGACAACTCGATAACACGGTGATTGTTTTCACCAGCGACAACGGCTATTTTTACGGCGAACACGGATTGAGTGTCGAACGACGGCTGGCTTACGAAGAATCCATACGCATGCCGCTGCTCGTGCGTTATCCGAAAGCGATCAGGGCTGGCACGGTGCGCGACGAATTGGCGCTCAACATTGACCTCGCGCCAAGCTTGCTGGAACTGGCTGGCGTCGCTGTGCCGAATACGATGCAGGGACGTTCGCTTGTGCCGCTGCTGGCGGGCAGGCAAAGGGCATGGCGCAATTCGTTTCTAATCGAATACTATTCCGACAAGGTCTTTCCGCGGGTTTTACAGATGGGCTATAAAGCCGTGCGCAACGCGCGCTGGAAATACATTCACTATCTCGAACTGCAAGGGATGGATGAACTCTACGACCTGAAAACCGACCCTTATGAAATGAAAAACCTCATTGCCAAGCCCGACGCCGCCCGCGCGCTTGCTGCAATGCAGCGCACGATGGAACGTCTGTTGAAAGAGACTGATTGAGGAATTGCCATTTTGTTTGAAGGAGACCGAGCGATGAAATTTCAAAACCTGTTCTTCAGCTTCAATGCTCATCTGAAACTGTCAACCATTTTTATGTTGACCATTCTCGCTTTTACTTTACGAAGTGTGACCGCGCAACAAGCGGGAGTCTTCACCAACGCGCAGGCGGCGCGCGGGCAGGCGCTTTATGACAAACGCTGCGCCGCGTGTCACGGCGCGAACCTCACAGGCGGTTCATCGGTGCCGCTTGTCGGAGCGCGCTTCATGGCGAAATGGGGGCAGGGCAAACATAGTGTCGATGAGTTGTATTACATCACCCGCACCCAGATGCCTTATGGCGCAGCAGCAACGATGACCAATCAGGAATACATCGATATGGTCGCTTATATTTTGAAAGCCAATGGCTATCGTTCGGGTGAACGCGAACTTTCGACCGATTCGGCTACTTTGCAGAAAATCATCATTCGCCCGCAAACCGCTGCCAAAGGCGACGCGATTGAAACTGTTTCAAGCAATACGGGCAAATCTGCGACAGCCAATGCACAGGCGACCCTCACGGGACCTACGCAACAGGAATTAAATGCCGCCGCGACGAATTCCAGCGACTGGCTGCTGACGAATCACGATTATGCCGGAACCCGCTTCGTTGACCTCAAACAGATCAACCGCCAAAACGCCGCTTCTTTGCGTCCGGTGTTTATGTATCAGGCGGGCGACACCAACACCTTTCACACCAACCCGCTGGTCTATCGCGGGGTGATGATTTTGACCACCGCCGATTCGACGATTGCCATTGATGCGACGAGCGGGCAAGTCAAATGGCGGTACAACTGGCGACTCAAAGGCAAGCCCGGTTGGCCCGTGCAACGCGGCGTGGCAATCAAAGATGGCTACGTGGTGCGCGGCACTTATGACGGTTATTTGATTGCGCTCGACATTGCCACCGGAAAATTGCTGTGGGACAGAGCCATCGTTGATATGACCAAAAACGAAGGCGGATTCACCATGCCGCCAATGATTTATGAAGACCTGATTATCATCGGTCCTGCCGGCAGCGAACTCGGCGTCAAAGGCTGGATTGGCGCGTTTCGTTTGAAAGACGGCAGCGAAGTCTGGCGATTCAATACCATACCGGATGACGGCGAACCCGGCGCAGAAACCTGGGGCAAAGCCGATGCGCGACTCAAGGGCGGCGGGTCGCTGTGGACGCCTGTATCGCTGGATACCGCACAGAACCTGCTCTATTTCGCAGTCGCCAATCCTGCGCCCGATTTTTACGGCGAAGCGCGACCGGGAGCCAATCTCTACACCAACTGTATGGTGGCGCTCGATGTCCGCACAGGCAAATTGCAGTGGTACTATCAGGTCGTGCCGCACGATACTCACGATTGGGATTTGACACAGGCAAGCCCGTTGTTTACCGCAACCGTGAATGGCAAACTGCGCAAACTGGCGGCAACCGTCGGCAAAAGCGGCGTTCTGCACGTCGTTGACCGCGAAACTCATGAGAAAGTTTATGAGGTGCCGGTGTCCAGTCAATTGAATGCCGATGTGCCGCTGACAACTCAAGGGGTGCGCGTCTGTCCGGGCATTCAAGGCGGGGTGTTATGGAGCGGTCCGGCGTTCAATCCGCGCACCAATATGCTTTATGTGAATTCGGTTGAGTGGTGCGGGACGTTTGGTGTCGCCAAAGAATTGCGCTACATCGAAGGGCAGTTTTATATGGGCGGGTTTTCCCGTCTTGACCCGATTGAACAGGCGCGGGGGTGGCTCACTGCCATAGACGCTTCGACAGGCAAGGTGCAATGGCGTTATAAATCTAATCGACAGATGGTTGCTACGGTGACCACGACCTCAGCCGATTTAATTTTTACCGGAGAGATTACCGGCGATTTTCTGGTACTTGATGCGCGCAACGGAAAAGAGCTTTACCGCTTCAACACCGGCGGACCTATCAATGGCGGCGTGATTACCTATGCCATTAACGGCAAACAGTATGTCGCGGTGATGAGCGGCAATGCCACGGCGTTCTGGCAGGCACGCCCCGGTTCATCAACGGCAATCGTTTTTGCGCTGCCATAATATTTTTTGGCAGATAATGGCAAATGTGTGAGATTTAAATATTGATGGAGAACCTTGTGAGGGTTGCGCTTTCAACCGAGTTGGATGATCCACAGGCAATTCCCTATTTTTTGTGGGATGAGCCGATGACGGTTGCTGAGTTTAAGCGACGACTTCAACTGGCATCACACAGTGAACAAATTCGTTTGCTGGCAAAAGTGTTGCGTGAAGCTCGCGATACCGATGTCTGGAAATTCACCACTCCGCAAGAGGTTTTGCAGAAGTGGAATGAGCTTTCCCGGCATCTTGGGCGACGGCGCAACTTTTGGGAATTTTTATTTGACTGTTGGCAGAAAGAAGGATTGCTTGCCAAATCGTAAACTGAGCACTTTACAAGAGGAATTTCTTAACGCTTTTTTCAAGCTTGAAGACCGCTTCTTTCTTACAGGCGGCGCAGCGTTGGTTGGGTTTTACCTTGGACACAGAGAAACCCACGACCTCGACCTCTTTACACTTGCAGATGTGCTTGATGAAGGCGTAGCAACCGTTGAAGCCATTGCCCGGCAACTGTCAGCCTCTCTCGAATCCATTCAAACTGCACCGGATTTTCGCCGGTTCTTGTTACGCAAGGGGAAAGATTCAGTGGTCATTGATTTGGTGCGCGAATATGTCACCCAGATTGTGTCGGAAAAACCTGTCGTCAATGGCGTTAAGGTTGACCCGCCGCAAGAAATACTTGCCAATAAACTTTGCGCCTTATTGTCACGCTCCGAAATACGCGATTTGGTTGATGTCCGTGCTTTGGAATTGCTGGGTTACAAAGTTGAAGATGCGCTGCCATCAGCAGCAGCCAAAGATAGCGGTCTGACAGCCGCACAACTGGCTTGGGTATTGAGTCAAATTGAAATGAGTGATGATCTGATTCCTCCGGGAGAAGTTTCGGTCGAAGAATTAAGGCAATATCTTGCAGATTTGATACGGCGACTTACCCGTCAAGCGTTCCCGGAATAATTGGCGCTCAACTATTCAATAAGTGATGATAAACAATCAATCGCGGTAAATATACCCAGCCGCTTTTTATAAATTTACAGCAGGAGAACGGAATTATGAAAATTAAACGAAATCTGGTGCAACGAGTCAGATTGCATTATCTCCTTTTATTCACTGCCCTGGTTGCGCTGCTCAATGTCACGGCACTGGCGCAAGGCGCGCAGCCGCAGCAGGACGCCAAATATGAAGCCATCGAAGCGATGGTGCCGATGCGCGACGGCGTCAAACTCTACACGGTGATTTGTGTGCCGAAAAATCAAACCGAAGCCTTGCCGATTCTTTTGCAACGCACGCCTTATGGGGCAAGCCCGCGCATCGCAGGGTTTTTACCTCAGGCTTACAGAGAGCTTGATGCCGATGGTTACGTTTTCGCTTTTCAGGATATTCGCGGCAAATACAAATCCGAAGGCGAGTTTCGCATGAATCGTCCGCCGCGCGACAAAAGCGACGCGAAATCGGTTGATGAAGCGTCGGACACCTACGACACCATCGACTGGTTGTTGAAAAACGTTAAAAACCACAACGGTCGCGTCGGGATGTTCGGCGTGTCGTATCCCGGTTGGCTTGCGGTGGTTCCGTTAGTCGAACCGCATCCGGCTTTAAAAGCCTTATCGCCGCAAGCCTTGATGGGCGACACCTGGCTTGGCGATGACTTCTTTCATCAGGGCGGTTTTCGCCTGAGCTATGGTTATGAATATGTCTACGGCGTTGAAAGCGCCAAAGGCGGCGCGAGTCCGCAATTCGATACCTATGACATGTATGAATGGTATTTGAAAAAGGGGGCGCTCTCGAATTTTCTTAAACCGACTTTGCCAACCTGGAAAGATTTCATCGAGCATCCGACGTTTGACAGTTTCTGGCAATCGCGTTCAGCTTCGCACTATTTGAAATCGGCGAGCGTGCCGACCTTAGTGGTGGTTGGCTGGTTCGATCAGGAAGATTTTTACGGGCCGATGAAAGCTTATATGGCGTTGGAGAAAAACGATAAGCAGAATAACAATTTTCTGGTGGTTGGTCCCTGGAATCACGGTGGTTGGCGCGGCGAAGGCGCGAAACTCGGCAATCTCGAATTCAAAAGCGCCACCGGAAACCATTTTCGCGAAAAAATCGAAGCGCCGTTTTTCGCTTATTATCTGAAAGGCAAAGGCGACCTCAAACAACCCGAAGCCATCACTTTTCAAACCGGCAGCAACGAGTGGAAAACCTACACGCAGTGGCCGCCTCGCAATCTCACCACCGAGCGTAAACTCTATTTTCACGCCAACGGCAAGCTCTCATTCGATGCGCCGACCGCTGGTGGCGCTAAAGAATTCGATAGTTATGTTTCAGACCCCGCGCATCCTGTGCCCTATCGCAAACGTCCGATTGAGCCGACCTATTTTCAAAAAGGTTCCGGGTGGTTTGCGTGGCTTACCGAAGACCAGCGCTTCGTTGACCGCAGACCTGATGTGTTGACCTGGGAGACCGATACGTTGAAAGAAGACGTGACCATATCGGGTGAAATCATCGGACAACTCTTCGCCTCAACCACCGGGACGGACAGCGACTGGATTGTGAAATTGATTGATGTTTTGCCGGAAGAGATTGCCGAAAATCATCGCATGGGCGGCTATCAAATGATGGTCGCGGGTGAAGTGTTGCGCGGGCGTTATCACAAGAGTTTTGCCAAGCCCGAACCGCTCACGCCCAACCAGGTGACCGAATTCAATGTTGACCTGATACATAAAGACCACTGCTTCAAGAAGGGGCATAAAATCATGGTGCAGGTACAAAGCACCTGGTTTCCGATTATTGACCGCAATCCGCAAAAGTACGTCGAGAATATTTTCAAAGCGACCGATGCCGATTTCACTGTGGCAACGCAACGCATCTACCGGTCGAAGCGTTACCCGTCGGGCGTCAAAGTTTTCGTGGTCGCTAATCAGCATTGAAGATAGTAAGCAGTAGGCAGTAGGCAGTTAGGTTGCACAATGGAATGCAAATGGTGGTTTGCACATTCTATTTTTTTAATATTAAAGAAGACGACGATACCTTCCTTGCTGCCTACTGCCTACTGCTTACTGCCTACTACTTCTTGCCTTAGCGCCTCACGCATGCTCTCATAAACAGGGAGGTCGTTTATGAAACCGTCATTCATTTCTAAACTGCGTTTCAGCATTTCTATCGTTTTACTTTTAAGCCTTTGTTTATTGCCGAATCTCTCATTTGTGCGGGCGCAATCTGCCAAACCGCCGATGAAATCAGCCACAGCAAAAGCGACGGTTGCCGATGCCGAAAAATTTATTGCCGATGCCGAACAGCGATTAAAAACCTTGAGCATTCAATCGAGCCGCGCCGACTGGGTCAACAGCAATTTCATCACCGACGATACCGAAGCGATTGCCGCCAATGCCAAAAAGGATTATATCGCGGCGGTCACTGAACTTGCCGAAGCCTCGCGCCGGTTCGATGACCTGAAACTGCCGGAAAATATGGCGCGAAAAATGATGCTGCTGAAATTGGCGCTCACCTTACCCGCGCCGAATAATCCCGCAGAGCGCGAAGAGTTGACCAAAATCGCCGTGTCGATGGAAAGCGATTATGGCAAAGGCAAATTCTGTCCCGATGGCGCAACCGGCAAATGTCTGTCGCTTGATGAAATGGAAGAGATATTGGCGACCAGCCGCGACCCCGAAGAATTGAAAAAGGTCTGGGCGGGTTGGCGAACCGTTTCGCCCGCGTATCGCGAGCGTTATGCGCGCTTCGTTGAGCTTGCCAATAAAGGCGCAAGAGAGATGGGCTTTAAAGATGCGGGCGCGATGTGGCGTTCAAAATACGATATGCCGCCCGATGCTTTTGCTGCCGAAATGGAACGCTTGTGGCAACAACTCAAACCGCTCTATGATTCGCTCTATAAATACACCCGCAAACAATTGGCGAAAAAATATGGCAACCGGATTATCCCGGAAAACGGTTTGATTCCGGCGCACCTGCTCGGCAATATGTGGGCGCAGACCTGGGGCAATACCTATTCGTTGTTGAAGCCACCGGCGGGCGACCCCGGTTATGATTTAACGGAAATCCTCAAGCGCAAAAACACCGATGCGCGGCAGATGGTCAAATACGGCGAAGGCTTTTTCACCTCGCTTGGTTTTGAAGCGTTGCCCGCGACCTTTTGGGAACGCTCACTGTTTACCAAACCGCAAGACCGCGAAGTCGTCTGTCACGCGAGCGCCTGGAACATCGATACGCAAAAAGATGTGCGCATCAAAATGTGTATAAAAATCAATGATGAAGATTTCGTCACCGTGCATCACGAACTCGGACATAACTTCTACCAGATGGCTTATGCGCCGCAACCTTATCTTTATCAGGACAGCGCCAATGATGGATTTCACGAAGCCATCGGCGATACCATCGCGCTATCGGTGACGCCGGAATATTTGAAACGTCTTGGTTTCATTGATAAGTTGCCGGATGAAACCAGCGACATCGGATTTTTACTCAAGATGGCGCTCGATAAAATCGCTTTTCTGCCGTTCGGTTATCTGGTTGACCAGTGGCGCTGGAAAGTATTTTCCGGCGAAATCAAGCCGCAGGATTACAATAAAGGCTGGTGGGAACTGGTCGAAAAATATCAAGGCATTGCGCCGCCTGTGGCGCGCAGTGAAAAAGATTTTGATGCCGGCGCGAAATATCACATCGCTGCCAATGTGCCGTATGCGCGGTATTTTCTGGCGACCGTCTTGCAATTCCAATTTCATCGGGCGCTGCTCAGAATTGCCGGTTACCAGGGAGCTTTGCACAGAGGTTCGATTTACGGCAACCAAGCCGCAGGTGAACGTTTGAAGCAGATGCTGGCGATGGGACAGAGTCGCCCGTGGCCTGAGGCATTGAAGACCTTGACCGGCGAAGACCGCATGGATGCCACAGCGATTGTTGATTATTTTGCGCCGCTCAAGAAATGGCTTGATGAACAAAACAAGTAAAGGAACGCCATGAACCGAACCGAACTGGAAATCAAATTAAACAATGACCGGGTGTGGTTGCTGGAAACGTTTACGACCATGTCTGATGAAGATTTAACCTGCGGCATCACCACCAGCCGTCACAACCCCGAATCGCGTTGGAGCGCCAAAGACCATCTGGCGCATCTCATCGGCATCGAAACGGTTTTCAACACTATCATTCGCCGCTACCTTGACGGCAACGCTAACCCCGTTGGTGTCATGGTGAATGAAGACGGCACACCGCGTTCCCGCGAAGCGATTATGGCAGATGTGCATGCGATGAATGAAAAGTGGGTTAGTGACCACCGCGATAAAAATCTTGATGAACTCATTGCGCTCGGTCAGAAAGTTCGCGGCGAAACCCTCGCACTCGTGTCGGGACTGACGAATGAACAACTCAGTGAAAAGATTCCCGGTGCGCCGTGGGGCGATGGTGCAATTGCCACGATTATCGGCATCAATGGCGACCATGCGCGTCAACATTATGGTTGGGTGAGGGAAGGACTGGCGGGACATAAAGCCTGAGTATATCGTTCTTTTTTGAACGGTTCTATTGGTGCCTTACATTCGCCAATGCATATAACTTTGCTGAATGGTGGCGCTTGAAGCGCACTCGCGAAATCGAATCAATATTACGCGCCCGGTAATCTGACATTTGAATTTCTTTTAAACCTCCCGGCCAGACGAATCGAATTTTGCCATCGAAATCATGACACTTTCGCAAGGGACACGGCTTGGACATTATGAAATCCTCTCGCCGATTGGCGTCGGCGGAATGGGCGAAGTTTACCTGGCGCGCGATACCCGACTTGAACGCAAGGTCGCGATTAAATTATTGACCGAACCCTTCAAGACCGATGAAAACCGTTTGCGGCGCTTTATGCAGGAGGCGCGCGCCGCGTCCGCCCTCAACCATCCGAACATCCTGACGATTTATGAAATCGGCGAAACCGATGGCGTCCATTTTATCGCGACCGAATACATCGAAGGCGAAACCTTGCGCGGGCGTTTGCAACAATCGTTGATGAGTGTGACGGAAACCCTGGAAGTGGTTTCACAAGCCGCCAATGCGCTCGCGGCAGCGCATCAATCGGGCATCATTCATCGCGATGTGAAGCCCGAAAATTTGATGCTGCGTCCCGATGGTTATGTCAAAGTTCTGGATTTTGGTTTAGCGAAACTCAGCGAAAGCGAAGCCATTGAACCGGCGAGCAATACCTTGACGGGTCCCGGAATCGTCATGGGAACGGCGCGTTATATGTCACCCGAACAAGCGCGCGGGCAAACCCTTGATGCGCGCACAGACATTTTCAGCCTCGGCATCACCCTTTACGAAATGCTCACCGGTCGGACGCCTTTTCGGGGCGAATCCGCCGCCGATGTCTTCGCTTCGATTTTGCATCAAGAGCCTGAGCCGTTCACCGTCGATTCGACTTACGCATCGCAAAAATTGCACTACATCATCAACAAAGCACTGGCGAAAGACCGCGAAGCGCGTTATCAAACCATGAAGGAGATGCTCGCAGACTTGAAGGATTTGCAAAACGAGTTAGCGACGCAATCGAAACAGGAACGCTTTGCCACGCTCGACCTCAGCAATAGCAAAAAAACGCAGGCGATGTTTGCCACGACGATGCAGGAAACCTTGACGCTTGATAATCAGACGACGCCTTTGGCGAGACCTTCAAGCGCCGAATACCTCATCACGCAGATTAAAATTCATAAACGCAGTCTGGCGATTGCCCTCGGTGTATTGGTTTTCTTTTCAACCGCCGCCTATTTTTATCTGAGTCGCAAACCGGCGCTTACCGAACAGGATGCGATTTTGCTCGCTGATTTCACGAATACCACGGGCGATGCGATATTCGATGGAACCCTCAAACAGGGACTCGCGGTGCAATTGCAACAATCGCCATTCTTCAATATTTTTCCTGAAGCGCGCGCTCGCCAAACCTTGTTGTTGATGAAACGCAGCGAAGATGAACGCATCACCCAAACCCTTGGGCGCGAAATTTGTGAACGACAGGGACTCAAGGCTTTGATTGCCGGAGCGATTGCGCCGCTCGGCACGCATTATGTGATTACCCTTGAAGCCATCAATGCGAAAAACGGCGAGGTGATTGCGCGCGAACAAAGTGAAGCCGAAAGCAAAGAAGGGGTCTTGAAAACCCTTTCGTCAGCCGCCAGTCGGTTGCGCGAAAAACTCGGCGAATCGCTTGCTTCATTGCAAAAGTTTGATGCGCCACTCGAAGTCACCACCGCTTCGCTTGATGCGCTCAAAGCCCTTTCGCTTGGCGAAGACCAGCAACTGAAAGGCAAATATCTCGACGCCGTCCCGTTTTTCAAACGCGCCGTTGAACTCGACCCCAACTTCGCCTATGCGTGGGGAAGACTCGGCGTGATGTATTACAACACCAATCAACCGAGACAGGCAGCGCAGGCGGTGACCAAAGCTTACGGATTGCAGGATAGAGTGAGCGCCCTGGAAAAACTGCGCATCAAATATTTTTATTATGCCTTGGTCACTGGCGAACTCGATAAAGGGATTGCCGAACTCGAACTTTATAAACAGACCTATCCGCGTGACTGGCGCGCGCCGGCGGCGCTCTCCGATAGTTATTTGCGAACCGGGCGCTTTGAAGAATCGGTTGCCGAAGGCTACGAAGCTTTGCGCCTCGACCCCAATGCAGCGGTGGCTTACTGGAACCTCTGCGCATCCTTGATGCACCTCAATCGCTTTGCGGAAGTTCTGGAAGTTTGCGACAAAGCTTTTCAACAAAAACTCGACACCACGAGCTACCATACCTTCCTTTATCAAATCGCTTTCATCAATAGCGACGCGGCGATGATGCAATCGCAACTTGATTGGGCAAGCGGCAAGGCTGATGAATATGTGGCGCTTGATTGGCAAACCGGCGCGGCGATATTTGCGGGCGAGTGGCAAACGGCGCAGGATTTTTCGCGCCGGGCAGTTGATCTGGCGACCCGCAGTAATGCCAGAGAAGTGGCGGCGCGTTACAGTGTTGAACAAGCCTTGCGGGCAGCGATGCTCGGCGATTGTGAAACTGCCAAACGCCTGGCAACGGAGGCGCTCGCGCTTGAACGCAATCAGGTGACGTTGGCGCGCGCTGCGCTGGCGCTCGCCTGGTGCGGCGAAGCGCGACAGGCGCAAACTTTTGCCGATGAACTCGCAAAAACCTACCCGCAAGATGTTTTTGTCAACGCCCTGAGATTGCCATTGATTCAGGCAGCCATCGAATTGAAAAGAGGAAATGCGGCGCAGGCGTTGCAGGCGTTGGAAGCGGCGCGGCGTTACGAATCGGTTGCGGAATTTCTGCCGCAAACCTTGCGCGGCGAAGCCTACTTGCAAATGAAGGCGGGCGCGGAAGCCACAGCAGAGTTTCAAAAAATTCTCAATCATCGCGGCGAAGCGCCGCTGTCAATGCTCTACACTCTGGCTTACCGGGGACTGGGGCGCGCTGCTGCATTAAGTGGTGATGTGCAAAAGAGCCGCGAAAACTATCAGGCGTTTTTCGCGATATGGAAAAATCGCGACAGCCAGTTGCCGGTTATCCTTGAAGCCAGAGGCGAACAGGAGCGATTACCATAAGCAGCTATAAATTTTGATAGGCGTTAAGGTAAAATTTGAAATCGGGAGAATCGTTAAATGACTGTTGAACTCGAAGGCGGTTGTCTGGTGACAACGATTGATGCAGGCGAAGCGATTACGCAAGGCAATGTAAAAATCCGCCATCAGGTCGGGCATCACACCGGCGCGCAGGCGATTTCGCTTCGCGTGCTGGAATTTGGCGAAGGTTTATCGAAAGGCATTCGCAACCCTGATTGTGATGCGGTGCAATACGTGCTTGCGGGGAGCGGCAAATTATTCGTTGCCGGTCAGGCTTACGATCTCGAACCCGATATGGGGATTTACATTAAACCCGAAGAGACGTTCGCGATTGAGAATCCCAACCGCGAAGCCCTAGTGTTAATCAGTTGCGAATGTCCCGAACCGCAAACCCCATCCGCTTTTGTTGAATGGAGGGCTGCGCCTCACTCGCAAACCGATAAGCCTCGGCGCTGTGTTCGACTGGCTGACCGCAAAGCGCAATCGACGGCAGACCGCTGGTATCGCGTGCTGATTGATACGGAAGTCGGAAGTCAACAGGTGACGCAGTTCGTCGGTTCGATTCCGCCCGGTCGCGCGCCCGATCATTTTCACACTTACGAAGAAGTGATTGTGATTTTGCGCGGCACGGGGCGCATGTGGGCAGGCAAAACTCATACGCCGATAGCCCAAGGGTCGTGCATTTTTCTACCGAAAAAACAGGTGCATTGTCTCGAAAATACCGGCGACGGCGAATTGCGTTTGCTTGGGATTTTTTATCCGGCGGGCAGTCCCGCGGTGCGTTACGATGCAAAGTAGATGAACAAACTCTACATCAAAAAAATCAAGCAGGGGTTGAATAAATTGCTGGTCGTGGTGTCAACCAATCTTTTGGCATTAGCCATCATCGGGGTGTTTGATGCGATTCTTTTTGCGGCTTACTGGTATTGGAATATTGATTTTGGCAAACTGCCTTATTTTGTCGGCGTCTTGTTTTTAATCGCCACCAACATCTGGGTAATCCGTCGCCTGCGCGCTCAGTCGTAATTGATTTTTTAATTCATCAAAAAATATTTGAACCCTCGCTGTGGGATTCTTATCCAAATTTTCATTTACAGCAGCGGTTTGCCGTTCTTACCGGAAATTTCAACTGCGCGCAAGCGCGCTAACGCCGGTTCTCGGATGAAGCCCAATCTTTCCCTTCAAAAAAAACGCTTCTCTTTGAGTGAATCGCCTAGAGCGGTTTGCGATTGAGTTTACTCAGCCGCTTCCTCAACTTGAGTAAATAGTTTTGCAAACGGCTATAAGATGAACCCTCTCACCCTGATTTTTCATCCGCAGCTTGACAGTGATATACATTTAAATAATATATAGCTATGCCATATATTAAATCGAAGATGCTCGACCGCGAATTGAAAAAGGGCAGCGCCGAATTGTTAATTCTTTCACTGGTTGAAGCGCGCGCCCGACACGGTTACGAAATCAGCAAATTGATTGAAGCGCGTTCCGATGGGGTGTTGTCTTTTAACGTGGCGTCGCTCTATCCGTTGCTCTATCGTCTGGAAAAGCGCGGCTGGATTGAAGGTCGTTGGGTAGAGCGTGCGGGACAGCGCCGCAGGCGTTATTACAAACTGACCAGGGAAGGCAGAAAAGTGCTTTCGGCGCAACGCAGCGCCTGGGAGTCTTTCGTCGCCGCCGTGAGTCGCATTACCGAGACCGAACATGCCTGATTGGAAAGCGGAAATCAAAAAACAACTCGCCGGCTTGAATCTCGCGCCAACCCGCGAAGCGGATATCATCGAAGAACTCGCGCAGCATTTTGAGTTGCTTTATGAAGAGTTACTCGACGATGGCGCAACCGAGAATGAAGCATCACAAACGTTATTGGCGGAGATCAAAGAAAGCCCGTTGCTGCAACAAAAGTTGAAGTGGCTGGAGCGCGAGACGCCGCCCGAACCGATTCTTTATGAAAACAGGAGAGGAAATATGATTGCAGATTTTTGGCAGGACTTGAAATATGCAGTGCGAATGATGCGCAAAGCTCCGAGTTTTACGGCGATTGCCATGCTGGTGTTAGCCTTGGGAATCGGCGTGAACACGGCGATGTTTACGGTCTTCAATGCGTTGGTACTCAAGCCACTGCCGTTAAAAGATGCGGGTAGTGTGGTAGAAGTTCGCGGCGTGGCGGAGCCAGGCAAACGGGCGCGACGGTTTTCTTATCGAGATTATCAGGATTATGCCGCGCATTCGCAGACCATGACCGGACTGACGCTGATGAGCGAGACGGGTGCGACGCTGGGGGTCGAACACTCGAAACCCGTCGAGGGCCAGTCGCAACGGGAAGAATTCGGTCAGGTTTCCTGCCAGTTGGTGGCTGCCAATTACTTTTCCCTGCTCGGCGCGGAGATGGCGCTGGGGCGCGGGTTTCTGCCTGAAGAAGAGGTCACGCCGGGCGCGCATCCGGTGGCTGTCCTGAGCCATTATTTCTGGGAGCGGGCATTTGCCAGCGACCCGCAGATCATCGGGAAGACTATCCGGCTTTCGGGCCAGCCGTTTGAGATCGTCGGGGTGACGAACAAGGAATTCATCGGCACGACGCCGAACCGCCCCGCCTGCTGGTTGCCTCTGATGATGCGCGAATCGCTCTACCAGACGGGGCTACCTCAGAGGCAAAGCTGGCATACGGATCGCCTGGTCGCCAGTTTCAATATGCTGGGACGCTTGAAACCGGGCGTAACGGCGGCGCAGGCGCAGGCAGAATTGAGTCAGATGACGGCGCAACTGGCGCGCGACTATCCCGGCGAAGATCAACTCGGTGAAAATCGCAATATCGCTGTAAAAGTCAACCGCGCTCCCGGCTTTGTGTCGTTGGATGATGGGGAAAACGGCGGAGAAGTATTTCTGATGCTGCCGCTGTCGGTGGCGCTGGTGTTGCTGATTGCCTGCGCCAATGTGACCAATCTGATGCTGGCGCGCGCCGCCCGGCGGCAAAAGGAAATCGCCACGCGGTTGGCGATGGGCGCGACGCGCGGGCGCATCATTCGCCAGTTGCTGACCGAAAGCCTGCTGATTGCGCTTGCCGGAGGGGCGCTCGGTTTATCGCTGGCATGGTGGGCGCTCAGCGCCTTGTATCCGTTGTTGCTGGCGCAGTTTCCGGTTTCAGCCACATTCCGGGCTTCGATGGCACTCAATCTGGAGCCTGATTATCGGGTCTTCGGTTTCATGTTGTTGATGGCGTTGCTTTCAGGTCTGGCGGCGGGACTGGCTCCGGCATTGCAAGCTTCGCGTCCCAGTCTGACATTGGCACTCAAAGGCGAAGGCTCGGTTTTTGGCGATCATCTGAGCCAGTCGCGGTTGCGAAACGGGCTGATCGTCATGCAACTGGCTTTCTCGCTGGTATTGCTGGTGAGCGCGGGGCTGCTGGCGCGGAATCTGCAAAAGTTGCAAACCATTGACACGGGTTTTGAAACAGCGCGGCTCTTAACCGTTGAGACTGACCTGGGGATTGCCAGAGCGCCGCAGACAGAAGAACTGCGCCAGCAGTTGGAAGCGCGGCTGCGCGCTCTGCCTGAAGTGGCATCGGTCAGCCGCAGTTCGCGCGCGCCTTTGTCCGGTTCCGCGCCGCAGATGACTGTCACGCTGCCGGGGCAAGCCGAGGGAGCCAATCTGCGTGATGTCAGCTTCGATACGGTCTCGCCAACTTATCTGGAGACGCTCGGCGTTCCCTTGCTGTATGGGCGGAACTTTACCCGGCAGGAAGCCGATTCCGGCGCGCGCGTGGTGGTCATCAGCGCGGCGGCGGCGCGCAAGTGCTGGCCGCAATTCAACGATCCGGGGCAGGCAATTGGGCAATCCATCGGCATCTGGTCAGGAGTAATTGTTGATGCCGTAGCGCAGCCGCAAGTAGAAGACATAGCGGATTTCGCAAAATATCCCATCTATCAGGTCATCGGCGTGACGCGCGACGTTGTCAGCGGTCTGGTTTTCCAGCGCGACAAGTCTTTCGTTTACCTGCCGTTCCGACCTGGCGGTCGGGGAGGCGAGCACCTGCTGGTTCGCACGCGGACGGATGCGGGCCGCGTGATGGCGGGCATGTATGCGCAGGTATCAGCGCTCAATCCAAACGCGACGCTATCGATGAAAACGACATCGGAATGGCTGGCATTGCAAACTGCGCCGTTTGGCATCGCGGCTAACCTCGCCCTTGCGCTAGGCGTAGCGGCGCTGCTGCTTGCCGCCATCGGATTGTATGGCGTGGTGTCGTTTGTCGTCACCCAGCGCACGCGCGAGATCGGCATCCGCGTAGCGTTGGGCGCAGAACCGCACAGCATTCTTGCCTTGTTTCTCAAACAGGGAATGCGCGTGATTGCCATTGGTATCCTGCTCGGCTTGTTGGGCGGCGCAGCCATCGCGCGTTTGCTCGCCACCATATTGGTTGATTTGAGTCCCTTTGACCCTCTGACCTTCGGCGGCGTCTCGCTGTGCCTGACTTCGGTAGCGTTGCTGGCAACCTGGTTGCCCGCGCGCCGCGCGACAAAGGTTGATCCGATGATTGCGCTTCGTCACGAATGATGAAAGGCAGACCATGCCTGAATGGAAAAATGAAATCAGAAACCGCCTGACGGACTTGCAGCTTGAGCCTGTGCGCGAAGCCGGGATTGTCGAAGAACTGGCGCAGCATCTCGATGACCGCTATCAGGAATTGCTCACAAACGGGGCAACGACTAAGCAGGCTTATCAAATGGCGCTTGCAGAGTTGAGTGACGGCGAATTGCTCAGAAAAGCTTTGCGCGGCATTGAGCAACCCATCAACGAAGAACCCAGCTTACTCGGAATGAATCGAAGGAACCATATGATTGCGGATTTGTGGCAAGACCTGCGCTTTGGCGCGCGAATGTTGATGAAACAACCGAGCTTTACCCTGATTGCGGTGATGACCTTGGCGCTTGGCATCGGCGCCAACACCGCGATTTTCAGTTTTACGGACGCCGTGTTGTTTCGTCCCTTGCCATTTGCCCACCCTGAACGCCTGGTGCTGATGAAAGGCGCGGCGGGAACCTTGGTGGATATGGGCTTTGAAAAAACCGAGATGTTCATGCAGTGGAATCATGCCGTGCAATCATTCGAGCAGGTCGCGGCGTATGATGCCGGTCGGGTAAATCTGGCAGATGAACAAACGCCGGAGCGCGTTCAAATGATGCGAGTCACGGGCGGCTTCTTTCCCATGCTCGGCGTTCCCCCGATGATTGGGCGCTGGTTCAGCGAGCAGGAACAGCGCAAAGGTCAACATCACGTCGTTATCCTCAGTCATCAACTGTGGCAGAGCCGTTATGGAGCGGCAACCGATATTCTGCAAAGGACTGTGCATATCAACGGGCATAGTTTGCAAGTCATCGGTGTGATGCCGCCCGATTTTCAGTTCGCGCATGACCTCGAACGCGCTCAACTATGGATGCCGCTGGTGCCTGGAGATTATGAGGTGTTAGCGAAGGATTCATTTTATTATGAAATCAGCGGGAAATTGAAAGCGGGTGTAACCCTGGCGGCGGCACAGGCGGAGTTGGAGGTGCTCAATCAACAACTGAATCTCGGCGAACAGCGCATCGGCAATTTTGTCAGCGATACGCGACTGACGCTCGCACCGCTCAGTCAGAAGTTTGCCGGAAAACTGCGCCAGCCGTTGTTGCTATTGCTGGGGGCAGTGGCGTTTGTTTGGTTGTTGGCTTGCGCTAATGTTGCCAACTTGTTACTGACGCGGGCGGTTGTGCGGCAAAAAGAGGTAGCGATTCGCGCCGCACTCGGAGCCGCGCGCTGGCGATTGGTTCGTCTGTGGATGACCGAAAGTTTATTGCTGGCAGTGGCAGGCGGCGCGCTGGGGTTGCTGGCATCAAGCTGGTTGTTGAGGGCATTGATGGCATTGAGTCCGCAAAACGCTTCGCCGATAAACCCCATCGGTATGAATGTGCGCGTGATGGCTTTTGGTATCGGCGTGATTTTGTTGACCGGTATGTTGTTTGGTTTCGTGCCCGCGCTGCAAAGTTCAAAGCCTGATTTGGCGCATATGTTGAAAGAAAGCGGGCAACGCAGTACTGCGGGCTTATCGCCGCGCTTACGACAGCTATTGATTGTGGGCGAAGTTGCAATTGCCTTGATGCTGTTGATTGGCGCAGGACTGATGATCAAAAGCTTTCGCGCGTTGTTACAAGTTCCACCCGGCTTCAATCCCGAACAGGTGTTGACATTTGAACTGTCGCCGACATTATTGCAATACGACACCAAAGAAAAACGCGCCGGACTGTATCAAACTATCGTTGAGCGGTTGAGCGCCCTTCCCGGTGTGACGAGTGCTGGGGCAATCAGTCATTTGCCGATTGCGCGCGGCGGCGGGATGGGCTTGCCACTCAAGGTCGAAGGGCGCGCGGATTCGGACGAAGTCCTCATCGGTCTTTATCAAACGGTGTCTGCCGATTATTTCAAGGCAGTGGAAATTCCATTGCTGGCAGGAAGATATTTTACAGAGCAAGATCGCCCGGGCGCAGGCAATGTGCTGATATTGAATCAGGCGCTGGCGCGTAAACTGTTCGCTGATGAAAATCCGGTTGGCAAACGTATTGTGCTGCCAATGGAAAAGCTTACCCCGTTTACGGTGATTGGAGTTGTGGGTAATGTCAAAACTACGGGGCTGGATCAAACCACTTTTGAAGAGTTTTACCTCCACATTCCGCAATATCCGCCCGGTTTCGTTAGCTTCGTTGTGAAAACCACGCTCCCGCCCACGAACCTCGTCGCCGCTATAACTAAAACCGTGCAGGATATAGACCGTAATCAACCGCTTTATCGTGTGAAAACCCTGGAACAACATCTCGCCGATTCCGTCGCTGAACGCCGTTTTCCGATGTTGATTCTGACAGGCTTTGCCGTAACCGCGTTGTTGCTCGCGGCACTAGGTTTGTACGGCGTGATGTCGTACATGGTCGCGCAACGTACACACGAAATCGGCATCCGCCAGGCGCTCGGCGCACAAACAACAGATGTACTCAGGTTGGTTATCGGGCAGGGAATCAGACTGACGATAATCGGCATTGGGTTTGGTTTGATAGCGGCTTATGGGCTGACAAGGTTGCTTGCAGGTTTGTTATTTGGTGTGAGTGCGACTGACCCACTCATTTTTGTTGGGATTGCTTTGTTGTTGCTGTTGACGGCGTGCGCAGCCTGCTGGGTTCCGGCGCGACGGGCGACGAAAGTTGACCCGTTGGAGGCTTTGCGCAATGAATGAACCGGCTCAAGTAATCAGAGTGATGTAAAAGCGAAACAACCCAGATTGACAACCCGCGAGCAGATAAGGCGTGCAGCCATTTGCGCCCATTAATATTTTGCACCTTGAACGTAAAGTTTTTCGTAAATGGCAACGCTACCCAAACTGAGCGTCCCAGCGACGGGCGGCAAGCTCAAAAAGCAATTCCCATAGTCAAAAGGAGACGACAGTGAAGTTACTAATTACCGTTGCTACGCTTTGTTTGTGCTTTTCAAGCTTATCCGTTAGCGGGACTGTTAACCTGCGCGCTTCGACTTCCGACTGGCCTCAATGGCGCGGTCCGAAACGGGACGGCATCTCACAAGAAACCGGTCTATTAAAACAATGGCCAACCGGCGGACCAAAACTCGTCTGGCAACTGAACGACGTCGGTGACGGCTATTCAACGCCATCAGTGGTCGGCAACCGCATCTACCTGCTGAGCAATCGCGGTTTTGACAATGAATTCGTGCAGGCGCTTTCCACCGAAGATGGAAAAACCATCTGGATGACGCGCCTAGGCAACGTCGGCAACGCCAATGATTTTCTTTACGCCAAGGCAAGGTCGACGCCGACCGTTGACGGAGATTTCATCTACGCGCTCGGCTCGGACGGCGACCTCGCCTGCCTCGAAACCAAAACCGGCAAAATTGTCTGGCAGAAGAGCCTGCGCAAAGAGTTTGGCGGCAAGCCGGGCGTCTGGGCGTATGCCGAGTCTCCGTTGGTTGATGGTGACCTTGTTGTGGTAACTCCGGGTGGTGAACAGGCAACCATGTTGGCGCTCAACAAAAAGACCGGCGCAGTTATCTGGAAATCGGCGATTCCGGGCAGCGACCCTGCCGCTTATGCGTCGGCAATTGTCGTGCAAGCGGGTGGCAGAAAACAATATGTGCAGTTTTTAAGTCAAGGCATCGTCGGGGTTGATGCAAAGACCGGTGACTTTCTATGGCGCTACAAGGATGCCGTCAAGGGAATGGCGCAGATGGTGACTCCGGTGGCGCGTGACGGTTATGTGTACGGCGGGGCGCATAGTGTCGGCGGCGGCACGGTTCGCTTAAAGGCTGAGCGTAGCGGCGTCGTCGCCGAACAGGTTTACTTCGCGCGCGGGCTTCCGAACAGTATCGGCGGGTCGGTACTGGTTGGCGATTATCTTTACGGCACTGCTGCCGAAGGCTTGGTCGCGGTCGAGTTCACTACCGGAAAGATAAAGTGGCAGGCTGAGAGTATCGGCAGGGGGTCACTAGCCTACGCCGATGCTCATTTATATGTTCATGGCGAGAATGGTGATGTGGCGTTGGTGGAGGCGACCCCGGAAGCGTATCGCGAAAAGGGCAGATTCACGCCGCCGGCTCAGCCAACCCGTAAACGCCTGGGTCCCTACCCTGAGAAAGCTTGGACCTATCCGGTGATTGCTGGTGGCAGGCTCTACATTCGCGATAACGGCACCTTGTGGGCTTACGACATCAAAGCCAGTCGCTAGGGACTTGGCAAATCTTCATTCGTCAAGCGCACAGGTGGAATCGCTGTGCGAAGGCTGAATAAGCCCGCAAAAACCGGCGAAATTTAACACGCAAGAAATTGGGGATGAAAATCCAGTGCAACTTCGTCTAATTGACACCTGATTCACATTTCAAGTGTCAATTAGAACGGAGGAATGGCAATGGATAAGAAGTGGTTTTTGACTCTGATAATTTTTATTGCTGCGAGTTGCACCGTGTTTGCTTTTGCACAGGCTCCGCAATTTGTGCCCGCGCCCGACTCGCCTGTAGCGGTCGGTGAAGGTTCAGGGTTGGTGTTGATTGCCGATGTCAACCGTGATGGCAAGCCTGATTTAATCACCCAACATTTGCTGCAACGAGTGGTGAGTGTACAACTCGGCGATGGCACAGGGCGATTCGTGCCCGCGCCCGCCAGCCCGATTAAACTTGCTTATTCGCCCGGTGGTATCAAATCCGGCGAGGTCAATGGCGACAGCATATTAGACCTCGTTATCGTCAGCGGCGAACGCAACGCCGTCGATATTTTGCTCGGCGACGGCGGCGGCAAATTCCATCAAGCTCCCGGCGCACCCTTTTCGGTTGGCGCAGCAACCGGGTTCAACACAGGGTTGCAGCTTGCCGACATCAATGAAGACGGGAAACTGGACATCATTGCCGTGAGCAATCAGCGAAACAGCTTTGGCACTCTGTTTGGCAACGGGCGTGGTGGGTTCACGCCGGGAGCGACAACGAGTTTTACCATTGGACAGGGGCGTTATGCCTTCGCATTTGGCGATGTGGATGGTGACAAGCACCTTGATGCCGTCATCGCCAATACCGGCAGCGGCGATGAATTTTCGCCTGAACCCGGCAAAGTGGTTGTGCTTGGCGGCGACGGCAAAGGCACATTCAACAAATTGAGCCAAACCACTGTGCCACTGGGAACCCGCTGGGTGGCGCTTGGTGATTTGAATGGCGATGGGCGAGATGACCTGACGCTCAATCACTCTGGCGGACAGTTGAGCACGTTATTGAATCAAGGCGGCGGTAAGTTTGCGGCAGGTTCGAGCTACGACCTCAATACCAATGCCTTTGCCGTGAATCTCGCAGATGTCAATCAGGATAAGCGCAATGATTTGATTGTGGCGACGGTCGATAGTGTTACTGTATTGCTCAACGGTAAAAACAGATTCGCGCCCGCGCCGGGTTCACCGTTTCGCGCCGGACCCGGAGCCTATCATCTGGCTGTCGGCGATGTAAACCGCGATGGCAAACCCGACATTGCCGCGTCGAGCTTTGAAGGGAAATTGCTAACTGTGTTGTTGGGACGCTGAGGAAACCGCCTATGGAAACCATCTGGCAAGACCTGCGCTTTGGCGCGCGAATGCTCGCAAAGCAACCCGTCTACACTTTGGTTGCGGTGTTCACGCTCAGTTTAGGAATTGGCGCAAACACGGCGATTTTCAGTGTCATCAACGGCGTATTGTTGAAACCGTTGCCATATGAATCGCCGGAACGTCTGGTGATGTTATGGGAACGCAAACTGCCAAGTGGAGCGAGTCGCGGTTTTGAGCAGGAGATGGTTTCGCCGCCGACACTCGCCGATTGGCAAACCGAGCAGCAAAGCTTCTCGCAACTGACCTACTGGACAGGCGACAGCGAATTCAATCTGGTCAATGCCGAGGGCAGCGAAAAAACCCGTTGCAGTTACGTCGCTTCATCGCTATTTGAAACGCTTGGCGTGCAACCCCTCAGAGGGCGCAGGTTGTTACCGGAAGAAGACCGCAAAGAAGGCAATCGCGCAGCGGTCATCGGTTACGATTTGTGGCAACAACGTTTTGGCGGCGATGAAAACGTAGTTGGTCAAACGCTCACGCTCGATACCTTTGGGCGGCGCGCCTATGAAATTGTTGGCGTGATGCCGCCGGGCTTTCAATTTCCCGGCAAAACCGAAATCTGGTTGCCCGCGGGGTGGAATGGCTTGTCGCCGGATAGACGCGCGGGACATTGGCTGACGGTGATGGGGCGATTAAAAGACGGGGTGACGCTGGCGCAGGCTGAGAGGGAAATGAATCTCATTCAAGCGCGCATTGAGCAACAATTTCCGCAACACAATGTCGGTTCGCAAGTCGTCATCGTGCCGCTGCTTGAACAAACCGTCGGGCGCAATCTGCAAAAAGCTTTGTGGCTGCTCTGGGGAGTGATTGCTACCGTGTTGTTGATTGCCTGCGCCAATGTCGCCAATCTGACGCTGGCGCGCGCCACCGCAAGACAAAAAGAAATCGCCATTCGTCTGGCGCTCGGCGCGAGTCGCGTTCAGGTGGCGCGCCATTTACTGAGCGAAAGCCTGCTGTTGTCATTTGCGGGAGCCGCCGCCGGATGGCTAATAGCTTGGTGGGGACTGGCGTTATTGATTGCTTCGAGCGCCGCACAGGTGCCACGCTTGCAAAACGCGCGGTTGGATGTCGGTGTCCTGGGCTTCACTTTCATGGTGTCTTTGCTCACCAGCCTGTTATGCGGACTGATTCCGGCATTGCAATCAACCCGACCCGATTTGCATCAGGCATTGAAGGAGGATAGCAAAGCGGTTTCGGCTGGCGTTTCACATCATCGCTTGCGTGGCGCTCTGGTGGTTGCGCAAATCGCTTTGTCGCTTGCGCTGCTCGTTGGCGCGGGATTGATGGTCAATAGCTTCGTGCGATTGGTGACCCTTAATCGCGGGTTTCAAACCGATAATTTGCTGGTCGCGAAACTCGATTTTTCGGTAACTGGTTTTACAACCTGGATTCAACCGACAACCACGCGCCCGCAGGTTACGCTGCTGGAGTTGATGCAACGAATGCAAGCGCGCCCCGGCGTCCAATCGGTCGCTGCGGTGAGCGCCTTGCCACGCAGCGCAACGCCGCCACGGCAGGGAATCATTCTCGAACAAGGGCAACCCGCTGAGACGCCGCGCGCAGATTTTTTTGGCATCACGCCCGATTACTTTCGCACACTAAGCGTTCCGCTTTTGCAAGGTCGTGGGTTTAGCGAAAGCGACAGGTTTGAAGCGCCGTCAGTAATCATCATCAACGAAAGTTTTGCCAGACGATTTTTCCCCAATGAAAACCCGCTCGGCAAACGCCTGGCGATGGAGGGACGCGCGCCCGGACAACCCGCCACGCCGCTTCCGCACAGCGCATCAGCGTGGAGTGAAATTGTCGGTGTGGTTGCAGACACGCGGCGCTTGGATGTCAGCGGCGGCACCCTGCCGGAAGTATATGTGCCGTACTGGCAATGGCCTATGCAAACGCCGGAATTGCTGGTGCGTACAGATGCCAATACAGCAAGCAGGATCAGCGCCGTTCGCGATGAAGTCAAAGCCTTGAACAAAAATTTACCCACGCCCGATTTGAAAACCATGAATGCCCTGCTCACGGAGGTTGTCGCCGAGCCGCGCTTGTACACAGCACTGCTCAGCTTATTTGCCGTGTTGGCGTTGTTGCTATCGGCGGTCGGCATCTACAGCGTGATTGCCTATCTGGTTGTGCAACGCACACGCGAAATCGGCATCCGCCAGGCGCTCGGCGCACAAGCGCGTGATGTGTTGAAACTGGTTGTTGGTCAGGGGATGAAATGGGTACTTATCGGCATTGTGATTGGTCTTGCCGGAGCTTTCGTTGTGACTCGCGCACTCTCAAGCCTGCTGTTTGGCATCGGCGCAACTGACCCCGCGACCTTTGCGAGCGTCACGGTTTTATTATTTGCCGTTGCCTTGCTGGCTTGCTGGATACCGGCGCGACGGGCGACCAAGGTTGACCCGATGAAGGCGCTACGTTGCGAATAAGATGGATGTTGATTTGAACTCGCCATCCCTCTGGTCAATGGAGTGCTCTTGCGCCCCATGCCTGCCTGTTTGATACCGGCAGAACGCGCTGCCAAAACCCTGCGCTTACGGCGCTCAAGTTTGAATAACGCCGATGCGACAGCGGTTGGTTAGCTTGGCTGTGCAGGGCTTTTCAAACTGCCGGGAACCTTTTCAACATTCCGCTTGATTCCGATTATGCCGTTTCAAACTCAAGATCATTTGAAAAATATTTTCACCCGCCCTTGACAACCCTATGTAGAAAACTATATGAATAGAAAGCTATATAAAGTCGAAAGGAACTTTATGGGAAAAGGTTATCTCTCGTATTCGGCAACCGCCATCCTGCAAGCGGTGGCAAATGGCTATCAATACGGATTTGACATTATGGATATGACGGGCTTGCCAAGCGGCACGGTTTACCCGGCGCTCAGGCGGCTTGAAGACTTGGGATTGGTGAAATCCAAGTGGGAAAAGCAGAGCATCGCGCAGGCCGACCAGCGTCCGCCGCGCAAGTATTATGAACTGACGCGCGGCGGTGAAGCGGCACTCGCGGAAGCCGTCAAGCGTTATCGATTACTCGAACAAACCCCAGCCTTAAAACCCAGCAAACCAACTTCTGAACGAGGGTAAAGCGATGTCATCCAGCAAGCGCTTTGTCAGGAGATTTGCAAACCCTGCGCGGGGACTCATCTACCTGATTGGCATCATCGTGCCGCAAGGTTTGCGCAGAGACTGGCGACAGGAATGGGAAGCCGAGTTGCAGCATCGCGAAATGATGCTTAGCGAGTGGGACAACTTGAATTGGCGCAATAAAGGCGAATTGCTCAAACGTTCACTGGGCGCTTTTCGTGATGCGTTGCTTCTGCAACCTCAGCGATTGGAGGACGAGATGTTTCAGGATGTGCGATTCGGTGTGCGAAGGCTTTTGAAAACTCCGGGCTTCACCTTGATTGCGGTGTTGACGCTCGCGCTTGGCATCGGTGCCACGACAGCGATTTTCAGCGTGGTCAATACGGTGCTACTCAGACCCTTACCGTTTAAAGAACCGGATAGACTGGTGATGGTTCGCGAAACCAAGTTTCCGCAATTTTCGGAATTTGCCGTCTCGCCTGCGAATTTCCTTGATTGGCAACAGCAAAACACCGTGTTTGAACAACTGGTCGGCGTTCGCCCCGTAACGGTGAATCTGACCGGCACGGGCGACCCTGAGCGGTTGAATGGCGCTACGCTTACAGATGGATTTGGTGCGCTGCTTGGTGTCACGCCTCAACTCGGTCGGGATTTTCTGTCCGAAGAAAATCAAGTGGGGCGCAACAACGTCGTGTTATTGAGTCATAACCTCTGGCAGCGACGCTTTGGTGGTGAGCCTGACATTATCAATCAGAAGATTATCCTTGATGGTCAACCTTACACAGTCGTTGGCGTGATGCCCGCAGGGTTTAAATTTCTGGAATGGCAAAGCGAACTTTGGATACCGCTCGCTTTCACGCCGCAACAGGCGCAAAATCGCGGCGGGCATAATATCAGTCTGGTGGTCGGACGACTCAAACCCGACATTACACACGAAATGGCGCGTGTGGAAATGAGCGCGCTGGCGAGCCGCTTGGAGATGCAATACCCGGAAGTCAACGCCGGTTGGAATGTGATACTCATGCCGCTGCTGGACGCAACGGTGAGAACCATCAAGCCCGCGTTGCTCCTGTTACTGGCAGCGGTTGCTTTTGTGCTGGTGATTGCCTGCGTCAACGTTGCCAATTTGTTACTCGCCAAAGCTGCTGTCCGGCAAAGAGAAATTGCCATTCGCACGGCACTCGGCGCCGGACGTTTTCGCATCATTCGACAGTTGTTGACCGAAAGCGTCCTGCTTGCCATAGTGGGTGGCACTGCCGGTTTGTTACTAGCCAACTGGGGACTACAGTTATTATTGCAACTTGCCCCACAAGACTTGCCGCGGGTCGCCAATGTTTCACTCGACGCTCGCGTACTCGCGTTCTCCGCAGTAATCACCTTGTTGACCGGCATCCTGTTCGGTCTGGTTCCCGCTCTGCACGCTTCAAAACCGAATCTACAGGAACCCATGAAAGATGCCAGTCGTGGTCTGACTGCTGGCGGCAATCGCCAGCGCATGCGCAGTTCGTTGGTAGTTGTTGAAATCGCCGCCGCGCTGGTCTTGCTGGTGGGCGCTGGATTGATGCTGAAAAGCTTCTGGCGCTTATTGCAGGTCGATCCGGGCTTTGCGCCTGAGCAGGCACTGACGATGACCGTGGCATTGCCGCAGAACAAGTATGGCGATGGAACTCGGCAGACGGCGTTCTTTCAACAGCTTCTGGACAACGTGAAAGCACTGCCGGGAGTCGAGTCGGTAGGCGCGGCTTCGCATATACCACTTGACGGCAATGATTCCGTGGTCAGTTATGAGGTCAAAGGGCAACCGCCCGCGCCGCCCGGCAGTTTTACCAGCGCCAACTACTTTATTATCGAAGGTGATTATTTTGGGGCGATGGGGATACCACTGCGCAAAGGACGAGTCTTTAGTGAGCACGACACCAAGGATGCGCCTTTGGTTGTCATGATTAATGAAACCTTTGCGCGAAAGAATTTTCCTGATGAAAACCCCATCGGCAAAAGCCTCAATTTCGATAGTGCAGATAATCCGGTTTACCGCGAAATCATCGGCGTGGTCGGTGATGTGAAGTATTACGGGCTTGATAGAGAAGCCACCCAACAACTCTATTTTCCCGCCTCGCAGGAACCCGAACGCAAGATGACACTGGTTGCGCGCACAGCGGGCGACCCCCTTGCACTGACCACAGCGATTCGCAATCAAGTCCATCATCTCGATAAAAACCAGCCGGTTTCCGACATCAAAACGCTTGCGCAGTTGGTTTCAACTTCTATCGTGTCGCAGCGTTTTTCAATATGGTTGCTCGGCATCTTCGCAACAGTGGCGTTGGTGCTGGCAGCGGTCGGCATTTACGGTGTGCTGAGTTATGTAGTCGCTCAACGAACCCATGAAATCGGTATACGCATGGCGCTCGGCGCGGGGCGACGCGAAGTGTTCCGCTTAGTTGTTGGACACGGAATGCAATTGACAATGATTGGCGTCGTAGCGGGACTCAGCGTCGCGTTTGTGCTAACGCGCTTGATGGCGACCTTATTGTTCAACGTCAGTGCCACCGATCCGCTGACTTATACGCTTATCGGGTTGTTGTTAGTAGTTGTGGCTTTGCTGGCTTGTTATATCCCTGCGCGCCGCGCCACCAGAGTTGACCCGCTAGTGGCGCTCAGGCACGAATGATGGATTTGCGGAGTAGTCAATGCAGCAGGACGAGGCGTCAAAATTGAAAGCTCATCTGTGGCTCATTCATTTGATTGGCATCATCGTGCCGCGAAGACTGCGCGCCGATTGGCGACAGGAATGGGAAGCCGAACTGCGTTTTCGCGAGATGTTGCTTAGCGAGTGGGATAACTTGAATTGGCAAACCAAACTCGATTTACTGCGGCGCAGTCTCGGCGCATTTTGGGATGCGCTGGTTTTACAGCCGCGCAGACTGGAGGATGAAATGTTTCAGGATTTGCGATTCGGTGTGCGAATGATGCTCAAGAATCCGGGGTTCACTTTTATAACCGTGCTGACGCTCAGTTTAGGCATCGGCGCCAATACCGCAATTTTCAGCCTCGTCAATCGCGTACTCATTCAACCGTTGCCTTATGCGCAACCCGACCAACTCGTCCGCGTGACTGAGGCTTATCCGAAAGGCGCAATTGTCGCTTTGCAAGAACACAGTCGAACGATGGCTATCGCCGCCTACACCACCGACTCCGAGTTCAACCTGACGGGGCAAGGCGAGGCGGCGCGTCTGGTCGGCAGCCGGGTTTCAGCCAATCTTTTTACTCTGCTTGGCGCTCAAGCGAGACTGGGGCGCACCTTTTCAGGCGGAGAAGACCTGCCGGAACGCGACAACATTGTCATCCTCAGCCATTGGTTGTGGCAGAATAAATTCGACGGCGCTGAAACCATCATTGGTCGCCCGATTATGATTGACGGCGTGGCGCGGCAAGTGGTTGGCATTATGCCGCCGGAATTTAGTTTTCCCTCGCCCAAGGTGCAGATGTGGTTGCCTGTGCGCTTCGATTCGCGCGATAGAGGCGAGTATTGGGAGTTTGGCTGGATGTCTTTGATTGGGCGCTTGCACCCGGGAGTAACGCCCGAACAGGCGCACAGTGAACTGCACACCTTGATTGCCGACATCATTCCCCGCTTTCCATACCTTGTCCCTCCCGATTGGAATGCAACATCAACGGTCATTTCGTTGCAGGAAGATTTAACCCGCGACCTGCGTGGCAAACTGCTTTTGCTGCTTGCCGCCGTGATTTGTGTTCTGCTGATTGCCTGTGCCAATGTCGCGAGCCTGTTGCTTGCCAGAGTTGCAACGCGGCAAAGAGAGATGGCGGTGCGGGCTGCGCTGGGGGCTGGGCGCGGACGCCTTGTGCGACAACTGTTGACGGAAAGTGTGCTGCTGGCGTTTATCGGAGGCGGTCTGGGGTTGGTTTTAGCGACAAGCAGTTTGTCAATCCTGAAATCGGTGTTGCCGTCGGACAATTTCTTATTGGCAGCCGCCGCGATTGACTGGCAGGTCTTTGCCTATGTTGCCGCGCTTGCCATTCTGACCGGATTGGTATTCGGAGTGGCACCGGCACTGAGCGCCGCGCGACTGGATTTATCAAGCGCGCTGAAAACGCGAGGCACACACCATACAGGGCTTGTCGGTGCCCGTTTGCGCAGCATCTTGATTGTTGGTGAAGTCACGCTTGCCGTGGCGCTGGTCATCGGTGCCGGATTGTTGATTAAAAGTTTATGGCGTTTATCTCAGGAAAATCCCGGATTTCGCCCTGAGCAAGTGGTCGCCATGCGTGTCTATCCTCCGCAGTCACCAATGCAGGAACGCGCGGCTTACCTCGCACTGTATGACGAACTCCTACGCCGCGCGCGCAATATCAATGGGGTGGACGAAGTAGCTGCTGCCAGTACCACACCGCTTTCGAGTGAACTGCCGTTTCTGCCGGTTGAGGTCGAAGGTCACATGCTCATTCCGGGACAGCGCACGGCACCGCTCTTCTGGGCAGGAGCCATTACGCCCGACTACTTCAAAACGCTTAACATTCCACTGCTATCGGGGAGGGCATTCGCTGAAGCCGATAGCGAAAAAGCTGAACCGGTGGTGATGGTGAGCGCCGCAACTGCCAAACAATACTGGCACGGCGAAAACCCTATCGGCAAACACATCCGCATTGTCTGGGAAGCCCAGCAGCGCACCATCATCGGCGTGGTGGGTGATGTGCGTCAATATGATATGGCAGGTAAATCGCCGGAATTTATCGAGGGAACTTTTTATATGCCTTATTCGCAATCGACCAATCTGAATCGGCAATTGCCTACAGCCCTGACGCTGATCCTGCGCACAACAACGACTGCTTCGCAAGTTGCCGGTGAGTTGCGAAACCTGGCGTTAAGCGTAAATCCCGATTTGCCGGTCAGTGATGTCTATTTGCTCGAATCGGCGGTTGCCGCGTCGGTCGCGCCATCACGTTCATTGATGTGGCTCTTTACCGGTTTCGGAGCACTGGCACTGCTGCTTGCAGCTATCGGCGCTTATGGGGTTGTTTCGTATGCCACCACCCAACGAACCTTTGAGATTGGTGTGCGCATGGCGTTTGGCGCAACGCCGCGTCGGGTTTTCGGTTTGGTGTTAAGCCAGAGTTTCAAACTGGTGCTTACGGGCTTGATACTGGGAATGCTGGCTTCGTTCATGTTGACTCGTTTGATGGAAGGGTTTCTTTATGGCGTCACGGTTGCCGACCCCTTAACGTTTATAGGTGTCGGTTTTCTGCTCCTGGCGGTCGCTTTACTGGCTGGCTATGTTCCGGCGCGCCGCGCCGCGCGCGTTGACCCATTAATTGCTTTGCAGCACGAGTGAAGCGGTTTGAGATTTTAGATTTCGGATGTTGGATTGAACGCATTAGGTAAAAGTGGAATTTCGCTGAAGCCGCATCTGTGGCTCATTCATTTGATTGGTGTGATAGTGCCGCGCCGCCTGCGCGCTGATTGGCGACAGGAATGGGAAGCCGAACTGCGTTTTCGCGAGATGTTGCTTAGCGAGTGGGATAACTTGAATTGGCAAACCAAACTCGATTTACTGCGGCGCAGTCTCGGCGCATTTTGGGATGCGCTGCTTTTGCAACCTCAGAGATTGGAGGATGAAATGTTTCAAGACTTACGCTTCGGTGTGCGAATGTTACTGAAAAAGCCCGGCTTTACTGCTGCGATTGTGCTGACGCTCAGTTTAGGCATCGGCGCCAACGCGGCGCTCTTTTCAGTGGTTAATGGGGTGCTGCTTAATCCCTTGCCTTACCCGCAGCCCGAACAACTGGTGACCCTGCATCAGAGCAAACCGAATTTCGCGACCGGCGCGATACCCTATCCGAATTTTCGCGACTGGCAACGCCTGAATCAGACATTCGCGGCGATGGCGATTTCACGCGGCGCGAATTTCAGTTTGATTGGTACAGGCGAAGCCGAGCGCGTCAGCGGGCGGCGGGTGTCGGCGAATTTCTTCTCTGTGCTTGGGGTTGAACCGGTCATGGGGCGCAACTTTGAAGCGCGCGAAGATGAGCGCGGCACGGCACCTGTGGTGCTCATCAGCGCGGAACTTTGGCAGCGCAAATTCAGCGCCGCGCCGGATGTCACAGGCAAAAGCCTGACGCTCGATGATCAGAGTTACACGATTGTCGGCGTTCTGCCGGCAGGTTTTACGCTCTATCGCGGCACAGATGTCTATGTGCCGATTGGGCAGTGGGAAAATCCCGCCTTGCAAAATCGCAGCGCTGCTCTGGGATTGCATGGCATTGGTCGGCTCAAACCCGACGTGACGCTCGCGCAGGCGCAGGCAGATATGGACGGGGTGATGCGGAATCTGGCTGAGGCTTACCCGGATGCCAATCGCGGCAATGGCGCGGCGATTATCCCGCTCAAAGACCGGTTAGTCGGCGCAGTCAGACCGATTCTCTGGACGTTGCTTGGTGCGGTCGGGTTTGTCTTGCTGATTGCGTGCGCGAATGTCAGCAACCTGTTGCTGGCGCGTTCGACCGGCAGAACCCGCGAATTTGCCATTCGCGCGGCGCTTGGTGCCGGACAATGGCGGTTGATTCGGCAACTGCTGACTGAAAGTATGCTGCTGGGGTTAGCGGGCGGCGGCCTTGGGCTGGCAATTGCCGCCTGGGGTACGAAAGCCGCGCTTGCCGCGTTGCCTGCTACCTTACCGCGCGCCGATGAAATCGGTCTGGACGGGCGCGTGCTGCTCTTTACTTTTGCCATATCGCTTTTCACAGGCGTGCTTGCGGGACTGGCTCCGGCGTTTAAAGCCCGGCAATGGAGTTTATCGGAAGCCCTCAAAGAAGGCGGACGCGGCACAAGTGGCGGACGACACCGCGCGCAAGCGATGCTGGTTGCCGTCGAGATGGCGCTGGCGCTCGTCCTGCTCATCGGCGCGGGGCTGATGATTCGCAGTCTGAATGCGCTCTGGAGTGTCGATCCGGGCTTTCGACCGGACAATGCCTTGACCTTTAATATCAGTCTTCCGCCCTCAATGAGAAGTCTCGCGCCGGAAGCTGCGAGCGCCGCTTTGCGCGACCTCAGTGACCGGATTGCTTCAACGCCGGGAATCAAAGCGGCATCACTCTCGGTGGGCGCTTCTCCCATGCTGAGCGAAGACGACCGCTTCTTCTGGCTCAATGACCAACCCAAGCCTGCCAGCACCAGCGAGATGCATATGACGCTCACCTATCGCGTCGAACCCGGCTATCTGACAGCAATGGGCATTCCGCTTAAACAGGGGCGCTTTTTCACCAATCAGGATGATGAACGCGCGCCGCCCGTGGTGGTGATTGACGAGGTTCTCGCCGCGCAGTATTTCCCCGATGTAAACCCCATCGGTAAGCGCATCAATCTTGGGGATGACCGTGGCGCATTAGAGATTATCGGGGTGGTCGGGCATGTCAAGCAGTGGGGACTTGATGGCGATGACAGAGAGACGCTACAGGCGCAACTCTATGAACCGATGCGGCAATTAATCGGCAGCCCTTCGGAGGTGAGCGTCGTCGTGCGCGCCCAGGGCGTTGACAAAAACCCGACGGCGCTGCTCGATTCAATCCGCCAGGTCGTACAGGCGCAACATAACCAGAACATCATTTTCAGACCGCAGACCTTGAATGAAGTAATTGCTGTGTCGCTTGCCTCGCAACGTTTTTCGATGACCCTGATCAATATCTTTGCCGCCGTGGCATTGCTTTTGGCAAGCATCGGTCTTTACGGGGTCATCTCTTATCTCGTCGGACAGCGCACTCAGGAACTCGGTGTTCGTATGGCGCTCGGCGCACAGCGTCAAAATGTCTTGCGCCTGATTATCAACCACGGCATGAAGGTCGCACTCGGTGGCGTTGCGCTGGGACTCGTGGCGGCGTTTGGCTTGACACAACTCTTGACAGAAATGCTCTACAGAGTGAGCGCCACCGACCCGCTGACCTTCACAAGCATCACGTTGTTGCTCATCGCCGTGGCGCTCTTTGCCTGCTTTATTCCGGCGTGGCGGGCAACCAAAGTCGACCCGATGGTGGCGCTCAGGCACGAATGACTAATTTGAGATTGAACGCATTAGGTAAAAGTGGAATTTCGCTGAAGCCGCATCTGTGGCTCATTCATTTGATTGGCATCATCGTGCCGCGCCGACTGCGCGCCGATTGGCGACAGGAGTGGGAAGCCGAACTGCATTTTCGCGAGATGTTGCTTAGCGAGTGGGATAACTTGAATTGGCAAACCAAACTCGATTTACTGCGGCGCAGTCTCGGCGCATTTTGGGATGCGCTGCTTTTGCAACCCTACAGATTGGAGGATGAAATGTTTCAAGATGTGCGTTACGGACTGAGAATGCTATTGAAGAAGCCGAGCTTTACGGTGATTGCGGTTTTAACTCTGGCGCTTGGCATTGGCGCTTGCACGGCAATCTTCAGCGTCGTTGATGCAGTGCTGCTTCGTCCATTGCCTTATCCGCAAGCGGAAAATCTTTTGAGCCTCAGAGAGGTCGATGCGCAGGGGCGACAAATCACTTTTGCGGCGCGAAATTTTCAGGATGTTGCAGAGCGCAATCAAACGCTTGTTGCAACCGCTCAATACAACACGCAAATTACCACAGTCCTTGGCGGCAGCGAACCTGTGCGCACATCGGTAACCTTTGTGTCGCGCGACTTCTTTAAAGTGCTTGGCACTCAGCCCGCCGTCGGACGCAGTTTTTTGCCTGAAGAAAATCAAATTGGCGGCAATCCTGTCGCCGTTGTGAGCGCCGGGTTCTGGAAAAAATTACTGAACCGCCAGAGTGATTTGTCGGCAACAAGCTTACGCATTGATAACACCAATTACACTGTCGTTGGGGTGATGCCGGACGAATTCAACTTTCCGAAAGACGCCGAAATCTGGTTGCCCGCCGAAGTGGAACCTTTCAATTCATCGCGCACCTCGCACGGATGGCGAGTGATTGGGCGTCTCAATGAAGGCATTTCACTTGCGCAGGCTCGCCTGGACCTCAGCACCATTGGCAAACAACTGCGACAGGAAAACGATGGAAAAATCGATTTGGTTGACCTTGCGGCGATGCCTTTGCAGGAAGCCCTGGTCGGTTCATCAAGCAGTACGTTGTTAGTGATGTTGGCGGCGGTCGGCGTGCTGATGCTGATTGCCTGCGCCAATGTGGCGAACCTCTTGCTCGCGCAAATCACCACCCGCCAGCATGAATTCGATGTGCGGGCGGCGCTTGGCGCAACCCGCTGGCGACTGGCGCGGCAATTCATAACCGAAAGTTTGATGCTTGCGGCGCTCGCCGGCAGTTTCGGGGTGTTGCTTTCCTTCTGGGGCGTGCAAGCATTACTGAGTCTCAATCAGGATAATTTGCCGCGCGCCGAAGAAATCGGCATCAATACCCGCGCCCTGGTATTTACATTGGCGCTTTCAACGCTGGCTGCCGTCGGGTTGGGACTGGTGCCGTTGTTGCGTTTTGGCGGGAGCGATTTACACGCCGGTTTGAAAGAAGCCGGGCGCGGGAAAACCGCCAATGCCGCGAGCCATCGTCTGCGCAGCTTGCTGGTGGTGACGCAAGTCGCTTTGACTTTAGTGCTGCTGGTGGGCGCGGGGCTTCTGGGTAAAAGCTTTTTGAAATTGCTCAGCATCGATCCGGGCTTTCGTACCGATAATGCAGTGGCGATGGAAATATCCGTGCCGGTACAGGGTGGCGCGAATGATGCGCAAACCCGCGCCTATTTCTATCAACAACTGCTTGAACGGGTGTCAAGTCTACCGGGGGTTACGGCGGCAGGCGGCATCAATGGATTGCCGATGACCGGCGGCGCTCCCAACGGGCAGTTTTTAATTGATAACAATCCGGACTTGAAAGGCTATGGCGAATTGCGCATTGCCACACCCGGCTATTTCAAAGCGATGGGCATTCAATTGCTGCGCGGGCGCTTGCTCGCCGATAGCGATGGCTCCGATACCCAACACGTCGCGCTCATCAGTGAATCACTGGCGCGTCAGTATTGGCCTAATGAAGAGCCGCTCGGCAAACACCTGCAATATGGCAATATGGATGGCGACCGGCGTTTGCTGCAAATTGTCGGCGTGGTCAGTGATGTGCGCGAATTCGGACTCGACGCCAACCCGCGACCGACGGTTTATGCGCATTATCTGCAACGTCCGCGTCAAGCCTGGAACTTCACGATTGTCTCGCGCACCACTGGCGACCCCAGCGCCTTGATTCCTGCCATGCAATCCACTTTGCAATCTTTGAATCGCGATGTGCCGATGAAATTCCGCACCCTGGCACAAATTTTCTCTTCATCGCTCGACAATCGCCGTTTCAGTCTGGTGCTGTTTGGGGTGTTTGCCGTTGTTGCCTTGCTGCTTGCGGCGCTTGGCATTTACGGCGTGACCTCGTATGCCGTCACTCAGCGCACCCCTGAACTCGGTTTACGCCTGGCGCTTGGCGCGCAAGGTCGCGATGTTTTGCGACTGGTCATCGGGCAGGGGATGAAAGCCGTGCTTGCCGGATGCGTTATCGGTTTAGCGGGGGCGGTAGCGGTGATGCGATTGATAGCCCATCTGCTTTTTGAAATGAGCGCCACCGACCCGCTGACCTTTGCAACGATTGTCGTGGTTTTATTGTTAGTGGCGCTCACTGCCTGCTGGATACCGGCGCGCCGCGCCATGAAAGTTGACCCGATGGTGGCGCTCAGGCACGAATGACCGATTTGCGGAGTAGCCAATGCAATCTATCGAACCGTCAAGATTGAAAGCCCATCTGTGGCTCATTCGTTTGATTGGCATTATCGTGCCGCGTCGCTTGCGTCTGGATTGGCGGCAGGAATGGGAAGCCGAGTTGCGCTATCGTGAACATTTGCTTGCCGAATGGGACAACTTGCATTGGCGAAACCGCGTGGATTTGTTGCGGCGCAGTTTCGGCGCGTTGGTGGATGCCTTGTTTTTACAACCTCAGCGAATGGAGGATGAGATGTTTCAAGATGTGCGTTTCGGTGTGCGAATGTTAATGAAAACTCCAGGGTTTACGTTGGCAGCGTTTTTATCTTTAACCATTGGTATCGGCGCCACGAGCGCGATTTTCAGTATCGTCAACGGCGTGTTGCTTAAGCCCTTACCTTACCTGGAGCCTGACCGCCTGGTTCGTTTGTGGCACAGCAAACCGCAAGCCGGGATGACCGATATGCCGGTTTCCGGCGGCAATGTTCAAATCTGGCGCGAACGCGCCCAATCCTTTGAAAGCGTAGCGGCGTTTTCGCCAGCCACATCGGTTATCACCGATGAATCGGAAACCGAGCAATTGCAGGGCGCAAGAGTCAGTTACAACCTGATGCCCCTGCTCGGGTTTCAACCGCTACTTGGACGGGGTTTCGTGGCTGATGAAAATAAATCGGGAAACGATAAAGTCGTTCTGCTCAGTCATCAACTCTGGCAACGACGATTCGGCGCAGATGAAAGCATCATCGGTCGTTCGATTACTTTGAATCACACCAATCAATACACGGTTGTCGGCGTGATGCCGCCGGAGGTGAGCTTTCCGGGACAAAGCGAATACTGGATACCCGAAACTTCGACAGTCAGCGGCAGACATGATATGCGCGGCAGCGGTGTGATAGCGCGTCTCAAATCCGGCGTCACGGTTGAGATGGCAACCAATGAAATTGCTTTAATCCATCAGCAACTACAGGAGCAGATTCCCGGTGATTACCAGGACTGGGGCGTCAATTTGCAACCGCTGCATGATTCGATTGTCGGCAAAGTGCGCCCGACCTTGTTAATTTTATTTGGCGCAGTGGGTTTTGTGCTGTTGATAGCCTGCGCCAATGTTGCCAACCTGTTGCTGGCGCGCGCCGTAAAGCGCCAAAAAGAGATGGCGATGCGCGCCGCCCTTGGCGCAAGGCGCGGGCGGTTGATTCGCCAGTTGCTGACGGAAAGCACCTTGCTCGCTCTGTTTGGCGGCGCAGGCGGCGCACTGCTTGCACAGGCGATGGTCAAAGGGTTGATTGCCCTCAACCCGCCCGATGTGCCGAGGCTTACGCAGGTGAGCGTCGATGGACGGGTCTTTGCCTTCATGTTTTTTACGACGTTAGTGGTCGGATTAATCTTCGGATTGGCTCCGGCGTTCCATTCATCCAAACCCGACCTCAATCACGCGCTAAAACAGGGCGCGACTTCAACGATTGGGCGTAGACGCTGGCTGCGGCGTTTCGGCTTGCGCGATTTACTGGTTGTTTCGCAAACTACGCTCGCGGTAATTCTCATGGTTGGCGCGGGACTTCTGATGAAAAGTTTCATCAGATTGCAACAGGTGGAACTCGGCTTTACGCCTACACGGGTCATCACCATGAGTTTGCTGCCGCCGCTCAATCGGTTTCCCAAAGATTACAAAACCGCGAACTATTACCGGCAGATGCTTGATTCAATCAATGCCTTGCCGGGGGTTGAATCGGCAGCGGCGATGACCTCTGCGCCTACCACTGGCGCGTTTATGAGCGCGCCGATTTTAATTAACGGGCAACCTGCGCCGCTTAATGCCGACAGTCAACGCGCTTTTGTTTCCGTGGTCAGCCCCGATTATTTTCAAACCATCGGCAATCCGTTAAAAGCCGGGCGCTGGTTTACCGATGCCGATAACGAAAGTGCGCCGCCTGTGGCAATCATCAATGAAACCCTGGCGCGCCGCTATTTCGCGGGTGCAAACCCTATCGGTCAACGCATTGCGCTGAAAGGGGAACCGGAGAAATGGCTGGAAATTATCGGCGTCACAACTGACGTCAAACAGTTCGGACTCGCACGGGAAAACCAACCGGGCTTTTATCAATCCTATCAACAAAAAGATGTCTCATTTATGACGCTTGCGGTGCGCACCACCGCCGAACCCGAAACTCTGATTGCGGCATTGCGCACACGCATTCTGGAAGTCGACAAATTTACTGCCATCACGCGAGTTCGCACGCTCGAACAATTACTCGCAGATTCCGTTGCGCAACCGCGATTTTACCTGCTTTTGCTGGGGCTTTTTGCTGATATCGCGCTGGCGCTGGCGGCGCTCGGCATTTACGGATTGATGGCTTACACGGTCAACCAGCGCACCCATGAAATCGGCATCAGGCTGGCGCTTGGCGCAGGCGCGCAACGAATTTTGCGATTGATTGTCGGGCAAGGCTTCGCGCTGATTTTGTTTGGACTTGCGATTGGCATGTTTGGCGCATATGCCTTGACGCGGCTGCTGACCGATTTGCTTTTCGCTGTGAGCGCCACCGACCCGACGGTATTTATCCTGATTGCCTTTACGCTGATGACGGTTGCGCTGATTGCCTGTTTGATTCCTGCGCGCAAAGCTGCGCGCACCGACCCGATGGTGGCGCTCAGGCACGAATGACCGGTTGATGTCGTCTATGCAGTCGGAGACGCCTTCAGCGGGCAATTGCTAAATCAAGTTGACGGCTTAGGGTTTGCGTGAATGGCGCGCGTTTGCAAGGTAAAATTTATCTTAGGATTGAATGGATAAAACGAATTGGGCGGATTTAAAAATTATTGCGTTGTCGTTCCGGCTTCTTCGGCGCTCAGTGCCGAATAGATTTTTTCCCGCGTGCGCTGCATCAGTTCCGCGACATTTTCTTTCGAGTACCCTTTGGTGCTGATGGGTTGGTGAATGGTGATATGAACAGTTGACGGGTAAACATTGAATTCACCTTTGGGCATCACCCGCGTCGCGCCCGAAACCGTCACCGGCACAATCGGCACCCCTGCATCAATCGCCATAATGAACGCGCCTTTTTTAAACGGTAACATTCTGCCGTCAGGCGAGCGCGTGCCTTCCGGGTAAACCATATAAGATTTGCCTTCGCGAATATATTGGGTAGCGAGTTTGGCGCTTTCAACCGCCGCCGGAGAATTGCTGCGATCCACGGGCACCACTTTGATTAAACGAATGCCGGTGCCGAATACCGGATATTTGAAGACCTCTTTTTTAGCCAGGTACGCGGGGTTGCGCCCAAGGTAGGTGACGAACAAAGGAACCTCGATAAAGCTTTGGTGATTGGGGGTGAAAATATAAGGTTGGTTGGGGTCGAGGCGCTGCAAACCTTTGACTTCGATTTTGACGCCCACGAGCGCCAGTCCGATTCGGACAAACAGGCGCACCGGTTCGTAAATAAAATTTTCATTGCCGGTCAGTTTACAAAGCAGAATGATGACGGGACCGATGAGGGCAATTGCCGTAAACCAGAAAATGACTAAAAAGAGTCCGCGAAGTTTAGCGATCATCCGTAAAAATCACTACCTCAAATATGTAATCGGGAAATGCTCAAGCGACGAGGCGCAAGCCTATCAAATAAACTGCCGCGTGTCATGAAAGCGAAAGCAAATTTTAGCGGAATCGGTATCACGGTTTTCTCAGAAAATGCTTCGGCGCAAAATTAAGGTGGGCTTCCCACCGGATACAACGGATGCTGCGGATAATCGCAGGTGATTGCAAGGCGAAAAAATGCGGCATAGATACGCGCCTAAGCAAACGGGCAAAGGGCTGTTGATAATTTCAAAGGCGCATCATTTCTATTGTTTGTTACAGGCTTTTTGTTACAATCCGGGCAAGCCTTTTCCTCACCGGGCTGAACCAATGAATCAATAATTTGCTCCCGCATTTGATTCAACAAGACAAACAGCTAATCAACCTCACGGGAATAATTTTGAAATTTTCTCTTTGCCCACATTCGTTTGAGGAGATGGTTACCTTGAAAAAAATAACGACACTTTTTCTGTTTACGCTGGTCGCAGCCTTTTTCGTTAGTTTCTTTTATCCAGGCGCAAAAGCGCAGGGCAATGTTTACGAAGTCGGCGCCGATAAACCTTACACCTCAATCGGCGCGGTTCCCTGGGAGAGTTTGCAAGCCGGTGACACGGTGTTGATTTACTGGCGTTCGACGCCTTACAAAGAAAAATTTGTTATCTGTCGGCAAGGCACGGCGGCGGCTCCCATCACCGTGCGCGGAGTTTCGGGTCCAAACGGCGAACAGCCCGTCCTTGATGGCAACGGCGCGACCACACGTTCGGTATTGAATTACTGGAATCAAAATCGCTCGGTCATCAAAATCGGCGGCGCAAATGTTCCCGCCGATACTTTGCCGAAATACATCACCATTGAAAATCTCGACATACGCAGCGCCCGCCCGCCTTACACCTACACCGCGACAAACGGCGCAGTGCAGGCTTATGTCAATAACGCCGCCTCGATTTATGTCGAGAAGGGCGAAAATATCACTGTGCGCAATTGCACATTGCACGATTGCGGCAATGGCTTTTTCGTGGCATCAAGCGACGCGCTGGCATCAAGAAACCTTCTCGTCGAAGGCAACTACATTTACGACAATGGCAATGTCAACAGCATCTATGAACACAACAACTACACGGCAGCCATCGGCATTACTTTTCAATACAACCGTTTCGGTCCCTTGCGCGCCGGTTGTCTCGGCAACAACCTCAAAGACCGTTCGGCGGGACTGGTGGTGCGTTACAACTGGATTGAAGGCGGCAACCGGCAACTCGATTTGGTCGATGGCGAAGACAGTTCATTGATTCGCGGTCAGGCGAGCTACCGCGAAACTTTTGTTTACGGCAATGTGTTGATTGAACCGGCGGCAGCCGGCAACCGGCAAATCGCCCATTACGGCGGCGACAGCGGCGCGACGGCAAATTATCGCAAAGGGGTTTTGTATTTTTACAACAACACGATTGTGTCAACGCGCACCGACCGCACGACGATAATGAGACTTTCGACCAACGAAGAGACCTGCGATTTTCGCAACAACATTACCTATGTGACGGCTGCGGGAAATACCTTGTCGCTGCTGGATGACACCGGGGTTTTGAATATGACACGCAACTGGTTCAAGCCCGGATATGTGAATTCATTCAGCGCCATGACCGGAACCGTGAATAATGACGGAACCTCTGTGCTTGGTTCATCGCCGGGATTCGTTGATGAAGCCACACAGGATTATCACCTCGCAACAACTTCCGGTTGCCTCAATGCCGGGGCGCAGTTGCATTCACGGGCGTTTTTAACCAACAACCTGACGCGCCAATACGTCAAGCATCAAAGCGGCGAAGACCGTTTGAATGATGGCATCCTGGACATCGGGGCATTTGAACGTCAGGGTTCTACACCACCACCGCCGCCTGCATCACTTACGATTACCACGACCAGCGTGCCTGCGGGAACCGTCAATACCGCCTATTCGACGACCTTTGCGGCAACCGGCGGAGTGACGCCTTACAGTTGGTCTGTGGTGAGTGGCGCGTTGCCAAATGGATTGCAATTGAATTCCGCGACCGGCGTATTGAATGGAACGCCGACCACCACGGGAAGTTATACGTTCACTGTGCAGGTGAGCGATGCGCAAACGCCACCGGCGACGAATGCGAAACAATTTTCTCTAGTGGTCAATGCGCCGCCGGTTGCGACGCTCAACATCACGACAACCAGTTTGCCGAATGGCAAAATCGCAGTCGCCTATCAGCAAACCTTGCAGGCGACCGGTGGCGTGTCGCCTTACAGTTGGTCGCTGGCGTCCGGCGCGTTGCCGAAAGGACTCACGCTCAATTCGGCAACCGGTGTCATCAGCGGCACACCAGTGAAAAAAGGGACGTGGAGTTTTGTCGCGCGTGTGCGTGACAGTCAGGCAGTTCCGGCAAGCGATACGCAGGCGCTCACCATCAAAGTGACGCGCTTTTAGAATTATCAACCGTTCTGGCGAATGACCGACTCTGGCAGTGTTCAGGCGATGAGCAATTGAGGAGTGCGGATATTTTATCGGCGCTCCTCGTCTTTTCATTGCCGGTCGTTTTTTTCGCGCATCAGATGAGCAGGGAAATCCGCCGGGCGACTGCCGCTTTTGCGACGGAGGTTCGCTTGTCTTCCACGGTCAGGATAGAGCGGAATGTACATGCCTCTGGTTTCATCAAGCAAATCGAAAAGCTGTTGATTGAGTTGTCTGATTAACCCTTGATGTTCGGAACGATTAATGAGATTGGTGGTTTCCAACGGGTCAGCCTGCATATCGAAGAGTTCATCGCTGTCCCAAATACCTTGATAGTGAATGTATTTGTACCGCCCGGTGCGCAACGCATGCATGGTTGGAGTATGGGGAAAGTTGCGTTCCCAGAAATACTCATACAACAGAGCCTCGCGCCAATTCACCTGTTTATTTTGCAGGAGTGATAAAAAACTTCGACCATCCAGGTTCGCGGGCGCTTTGAGTGCTGCGGCTTCCAGTATGGTCGGCGCGATGTCGATGTTTGCAACCACCTGATTGATCTCAGCGCCGCCTTTGAATAATTCAGGGCAATGGGCAATCATCGGCACGCGCATGGATTCTTCGTAAGCCGTGCGTTTATCAATCAAGCCGTGTTCCCCGAAAGCGAATCCGTTATCGCCCATATAAATCACCAGCGTCGAATCAAGCAGATGGTTTTCTCTGAGCCACTGCATCACGCGCCCGACGCTGTCATCGACGCCCAGCAAAGTTTCAGCATAACGCTTGTAGTATTCGCCGATATTGAGGTCGCTGTGATAAGGGAAATCGACGCCGTGCCAACTGTTGCGCTGATTCTGTACCCACATCGGAAAGCCTCTGCTTAGTTCCGCTGACATGGTTTTCGGCGGCGTGAAAGTTTTATTTTGCCCGCGCCCCTGGTGCCTTTCCGCGGGGACGAAATCGGAATGCACGCCTTTGTGTGAAAGGTAAAGCATAAAGGGTTGGTTGCCTCGACGCTGATTGAGCCAATCAATCGCATAATCTGTGAGTTCGTCGGTGATGTAGCCGCGTTGCGGGACGCGCTTGCCGTTTACATTCAAGCCGTTGGGATTTGGTAAATAAGTGCCTTGTCCTTTGAAACTCACCCAGTGATTGAAGCCGCGTTGCGGGTGATCAATTTCGCCACCCATGTGCCACTTGCCGATAAAGGCTGTGTCATAACCGGCGCGTTGCAGGTATTGCGAAAAGAAGGTGAGGTCAGCCGGTACGGGATTGTTGTTATCAACCACGCGATGGCGATGAGCATAGAGTCCTGTGAGAATGGAGGCGCGGCTCGGCGAGCAAAGCGCCGTGGTCACAAACGCATTTTTTAAATGCGCGCCGGTGCGCGCCATCTCGTCGAGGTTTGGCGTTTCGATAAACGGTTGACTGTGCAGAAAACCGAGCGCGTCATAACGATGGTCATCCGTGAGAATGAAGATGATATTGCGCGGTTTGGTTTTCGGCAGTCGCGCGAGTCGTAAACCAGCGGAGGCGCTTTTAGGTGACGCGCGCGGCGCGCGAGTTTGCGCAGGCGCGATCATTGCAATCATCTGCACGAACGCTAATAAACCGACACCCAGAGCCAGCAATTGTTGAACTTTACTCCGATGATTCAAGCGCATTCTTTTCACCGCCTTTTTCAAGGATTGATTTGGCGGGCTTATACAATGCTCATCCAACCATGTCAAGTTATCGGTTGAAGCCGTTCGTGGGTTCAGCGCCAGCGTCTTGCTTGTCCACCCTGAAATCAATAAGATTGCGCCGCAATTTAAAATTCGTTGTTAAATTGTTTCTTAAAAATCTCAACACCTTTTAAGCGAACCAGTGGAAAACTTTTTGACGAGGAGGCTCACATGAAGCGATTGGTCATGGTTTCTCTTTTACTTGCCTTGGCTCTGCCTTTTTCCAACATCATCCAAGGCGCACAACAATCAGCGGGTCTTCCGAAAGAGGCTGCGGCGCTTGCCGGACTGCGCTGGCGTTCGATAGGTCCCGCAAACATGGGCGGACGGGTCACTGACATCGTCGGCATAACGGGCGACCCATCGACCTTTTATGTCGCGGGCGCAAATGGCGGCATTCATAAAACCACCAATGGCGGCACCACATTTCGCGCCATCTTTGAAAATCAAGCGGTCTATTCCATCGGCGCTATCGCCATTGCACCCTCTGATACTAACGTCATCTGGGTAGGCACAGGCGAAGGCGATCCGCGCAACAGCGCCAGTTTCGGCAACGGCGTTTATCGTTCGACCGACGCCGGCGAGACCTGGAAATATCTTGGACTCCCCGACAGCGAACGCATCAAACGCATTCGCATCCATCCGACCGACCCCGACACCGCCTGGGTTGCGGCGCTCGGTCACGCCTGGGGCGCAAACGAAGAACGCGGCGTGTTTAAAACCACAGATGGCGGCAAGACCTGGAAAAAAGTTCTCTACATAGACCAGGACACGGGCTGTTCCGACCTCGATATTGATTCGCAAAATCCGCGCATTCTTTACGCAGGGATGTACACCTTTCGGCGCAAAGCCTGGCATTTCACCAGCGGCGGCGGCGCAACCGCGCTCTATCAATCGAAAGATGGCGGCGAGACCTGGACGAAACTTACCAACGGTTTGCCGCGCACGCCTATGGACAGAATCGGCATTGCCGTGGCGCGCAGCAATCCGAACATCGTCTATATGATTACCGAAACCAAAAGCGAAGGAAATCTCTTTCGTTCCGATGACCGGGGCGCGACCTGGCGCAGCGTTTACGATAACCCGAATATCAATTTCCGCCCGTTCTATTACAGCGACATTCGCGTAGACCCCAACGACCCTGAACGCCTTTATTCACTGAGCGGCAGTTTGAGTATGTCCGGTGATGGCGGCAGAACCTTTAATAACCTTGCGCAAAATGTTCACGGCGATCATCAATCATTGTGGATTGACCCGGCGAACTCCAATCGCATATTGAGCGGCAGCGACGGCGGTTTTCAAATCTCGAATGATAAAGGGCGCACCTTTGAAATTTTCAAAAACCTCGTGCTCTCGCAGTTCTATCACATCACTTATGATATGCGGCGTCCGTTCTATTATGTGTACGGCGGATTGCAGGATAACGGCAACTGGGTTGGTCCTTCGGCGACCAACTTTCGCGAAGGCATACGCACCGATGACTGGGCGACGGTAAGCGGCGGCGACGGATTTTTTGCGGTGCCCGAACTCGATGAACCGAACATCATTTATTCCGATTCGCAAGGCGGCACGATTAGCGTCATTGATACCAACACCGGTTGGTCGCGCAACATCAATCCTTATCCGAAAGAGGTCGGCTCAACCGGCGGGCAGATTTCCGATTATAAATATCGTTTCAACTGGAATCCGCCGATTGTGCGTTCGCCGCACGACCCCAAGACCATATATTTCGGCGGCAACGTGTTGTTTAAAACCGCCAATCGCGGACAATCATGGGAAGTTTTAAGCGGCGACCTCACCACCAATGATAAAAGCAAACAGCAATCATCGGGCGGGCAGGTGGTAACCGATAATACCGCCGCCGAATTTCATTGCACGATTTTGACGATTGCCGAATCGCCTGTGCAAAAAGGCGTCATCTGGGTCGGCACTGATGACGGCAATATTCAAATCACCAAAGACCATGGCAAAACCTGGACGAATGTGGTTGCCAACATCAAAGGCTTGCCCGCGAATTCTTATGTGCCGATGATTGACGCTTCGCCGCACGATGCAGGGACAGCATTCGTAGCGGTTGACCGTCACCGCGATGATGATTTTTCGCCGCACGCCTTTAAGACGACGGACTACGGACAGACCTGGTCAGCCATCCAAGGCAACTTGCCCGCGAAAGCTTATGTGCATGTGGTGCGCGAAGACCCCAAGGTGAAAAATTTGCTTTATGCAGGCACTGAGCTTGGCGTCTTTGCGTCGTGGGATGGTGGCGCAAGCTGGGTGTCGATTCGCAATAACCTGCCGCCGGTCGCCGTAAATGATTTGGCGATTCATCCACGCGAGAATGATTTGATTATCGGCACGCATGGGCGCGGCGCTTGGATTTTGGATAACCTCACGCCTTTGCAAAATCTCGCGCAGGCGCAGCAGGTCGAAGCCATGTTGTTCGACATTCGTCCGGCGATGCGTATGCAAACCTGGAGTAAAGATTCCAATTTAGGCAGCAAAATTTTTACCGGGCAAAATCTGCCGCCGGGCGCGATGATTGATTACTATTTGAAACAAGAGACCCGCGAACCCATCACCATTACCATTACCGATAAAAGCGGCAAAGTGATTCGCGCGATTCGCCAACTGCCGAATCAAGGCAACAAAGCCGGGATCAATCGCGTGATGTGGGATTTGCGTTATGACGGCGCGCGGCAGGCTCCCGGCGCGCAAGCCGGCGGACGCGGCTTCGGTGGTGGCGGTCAAGGCGCAGGCGGTCGAGGTGGTGCAGGTGGCGGTCAAGGCTTGGGTCAAGGCGCAGGCGCAAGAGCCACAGCCGCGCCCGCGGAGGTTGCCGAAATCGCCGCGCGTTTCGGATTTGGCGGCGGACCCGCAGTGCTACCCGGTGAATACAACGTGACGTTGAAAGTCGGCAATAAACCGCCGATGACCAAGAGTGTAAAAGTCGAACTCGACCCGCGCCTGAAAGTGAGTGAAGCGGAATTAACCGCGCAACTCAATGCCGCGCTTGCAATGCGCGAGTTGGTATCGCGTCTCAATCAGGTCATTGCCAAAGTTGATGACCTCACCCAACAACTCACCACCTTGCAAACCACTTTGCGAAGAGATGTGAGTGTGGCGATGAGTGAAGAGAACGCGCCAAACGGGGCAGCCAATGTTCAGGCAGATATCAACGCGGCGCTCGATGAACTCAGGAAGTTGCGCGCCCGTCTGGTGCGCGAATGCAATTTCGGTTATCGCTGTCCGGGAAAACTTCGCGAAGATGCGAACTCATTGATGAATGGCATTTCATCGCCGATTGCTGAACCCACGGAAGGGCAGAAACTGCGTATGCGCGAAATCACCGATGAAGTGGGTAAAGTCATCGCCGATTTGAATGCCCTCATCGCGGGTTCCGTTAAGCGCGTGAATGACAAATTGAGCAGCAGCCCGCACATCGTCACCGGAGCGGCGGTGAAGTAAATGCTCGTTTGAAGAAAGGGAGAAGGGGAGACAAAGAAAGCTATGAGCAGGTGGCGTGAAACTGACTCCTGTAGCCGTTTTCATCCTGTTGACGAGATGGCAGCCATCACCAATTGATTGATATTCAAAGCAATTGATTGCAGGTTTTGGTAAACTCCACACACGCTAATCACTCTTTCTCCCTTTCTCCCCTTCTCCCTTTCTCTCTTTTCCATTCGTTTATCAATCATCTTACTTTCAGCGTCGGGTCGCCAAACAGTATCCAGGTGCGGCGAATATCCCGGTCATTGATTTTGGTCTTGGCTTGTCGCGTAGCTTCGCCGAGTGTGATGCCTGCTTTGCCCGCAAGACTTGGATTGAATAGCTCGCCATAGAGCGCCTGATTCATTAGCGTTTGCTCCATTGGTAAAGTCAATCCTGATGATGCCCAGACTGCCAACGCGCCGCCACGCTCGGCTTTCATCAATGCTTCGCCAAGCGAATCCAGATTGGCATCCTGAAAATAACCATTCAAACAATTCATCAATATAAAAATTGCATAGGACTCACTGATCAGACCGCGCGCTTCCGTAGCCGTAAGCAGATTGCCGCGCCAACCGGTCGGCGACCCGTGGCCTGAGTAATTTTGGCACTGCCTCTCGTTTATTCGTGCTATTTCGGGTGAGCAGAAGGGTAAAATGGGCAGGTCAACGATTTCGCGCATTGACCACCACGCGAAACCCCGTCCCGTCGTTTCTTGTATTCGGCGATAGGTATAGGCGGCTGGCTGAGCGACCTCGGTCGCGGTCAGCTACCCAAGCCCCCCCACCTGCCCAGTACCCACGCACTACTCGCCCTGGCGGTTTGCGTCCGGTTTCCCAGGCACTGCCATCTGTCGGCGCTTCATTGTAATCCTCGTGCCAGTAGTCCTGACACCATTCCTGCACACTTCCATGCATATCGTATAAGCCGAAATTGTTAGCTATTCCGGTCGTGCCCACAGGACTACTCTTTCCTAACGTGCTCACCACCATCCCATTTGTGACATTTTCGCCAAACGCAAATGCGGTTGTGGTTCCTGCCCGGCAGGCGTACTCCCATTCGGCTTCCGAAGGCAAGCGATACCTCCTGCCTGTCGCTTTAGATAGTCGCGCGCAAAATTCAATCGCCTCGTCCCAGGAAATTTGTTCGACCGGCCGGTTATCGCCTTCCGCCTGTGACGGATCGGGATCCAGTTTCAGACTCACTTTGGGCAACTTGGCGACGGCTTTCCATTGCGCTTGCGTCACCTCATACTTGCCCATGTAAAACGACGGCACCGCAACTTCGTGCTGTGGCATCTCCCAGACGCAGGACGAGTATGGACCGCCCTCCGGCTTTTGGCCTATCGCTTTCTCCTGATCAGCCTGAGCGCGGCTGGTTCCCATCAGGAACGTACCTGCCGGTATTTCAACCATCTCAAGCCTGACCCCTTTGAGGTCTTCGACGAAATAGCGCGCCTGCCCTTTTCGGCGGTTGGCAAGCTTCCCGTCTAAATTCATGGTCACGGTTTCAAACTCGAAACCGAGCATCTGCGGCTCGCTCGGACGTCGCTTGGTCTGACAGGTGACTGCGACCGCGAGTGAGAACACCAACAGCAGCGCCAGCGCCTGCCACGCATACCCCTTGTTCTTCCGATTTATTCTATGGTTCTTTTGCATACAGGTTTCTCCTACCAATAACCTTCAACTTCGCTTCCCGGCTTTGTCGCCTTATCAACAATAAGGTGACGTATACCAGACGCCGTATTACCATTACCTGAAATAAATTTTTATGGGCGCTTGATATTTTCCCAGTCGGCAATGAGTAGACCTTGTGCGAGCGAGTTGCGACAGATGAGCAAGACGCCGTCTTCGGTCTCCAGGAAATGAACTTCGCCGGCTTCGACGCGCCGATAGATGTTGCGCGCCGTGGTTTGCAGCATCGCTGCCGCTTCATTTGGCACCAGCATCCAAACTCGTGCCGCGCAGGCTTCGCACCATTGTGCGCGCTGATGGCGCAAGCGAATCGCCGCGCGCTGGCGGTTCTCAATGGTGATTTCAATTTTGGTTTTCGTTCGCATCATTTGTTAGAATTTGACGGTCGCAATAGGCATCAGCTCCTTAAACTTCCGGCGACTCCCGGTTGCACTCCGACATCCAGCCTAGCGGCAACGGGTTGTGAAAGTCTTTAATTGGCGGCGAATTTTTTCCGAAAACTTCCGAATGGCGACCATGAGCAAACTCAAGCAGCAGATTTACGAGTTCGATAACTTTCGACTCGATGTTGCCAGGCGTCAGCTATTGCGCGATGGCGAATTTGTTCAACTTTCCTCGAAAGCCTTTGACCTGTTGTTCGTGCTGGTCGAAAGTGGCGGGCAGTTGGTCACGAAGGAAGAACTCTACGGTCGTGTGTGGGCGAATCAAGTGGTCGAAGAGTCGAATCTGACGGTGCAGATGTCGGCGCTTCGTAAAGCCCTCGGCGAACGCCGCGACCATCCGCGCTACATTATGACGGTTCCCGGTCACGGGTATCGTTTCCTCGGCGAGGTGTTCAGTCCGGGCGAAGACGCGGATGTTTTAATAGAAACCGAAACCGTCTCGCGCCTGGTTATCGAAAAAGCTGAAGAGAGCGAGCCTTCATATCAAGCGGTTGCGTCTCTTCCGCTTGACGAGAGCGACTTGAAAATCGTCAAGCCGGGATTAACTTTTGTGACCCCGGCGGAAACCCGGAGGCTTTCAAAGGAGGAAGAATTTGCCGCTGATACAAAGGGTAGGATAGTGACGGCTGCAACGGTGAAGGCGGTATCGGAAGCCGGCGCGAAAGGTCTTCGACAACCTCACACCTTGCTTCTCTGGTCGGGTGGCTTCATTTTGGCACTGATCCTTGTCAGTGGGCTGGTTTTCTGGCGCTTTAATTTGCAGCGTCTGAATCAAGACCGCCCCACTGTCGTCCCTTTCGCCGAAGTGCAAATCAAACAGTTGACAACTAAAGGTCAAGTTCGCTGGGCAGTGCTCTCACCTGACCGCAAGTTTTATGCCTACACGTTAAGCGAACGAGGCGAATACAAAGAGAGCCTGTGGTTGGGACAGACCGACGGCAGCCACGACATCCTGCTCCGCTCGCCGGATGAGGTTACCTATTCAGGTTTGGCATTTTCGCCGGATGGCAGAACGCTCTATTTTACCTTGACGGGCAAGGAAGCATCGCAAAACGGGCTGTTCAAGATGCTCGTTTTAGGGGGCGTGGCGGAAAAGCTATCCAGTGAGGTCAGCGATTACTTCGCCCTTTCGCCTGACGGAAATCAGCTCGCCTTCTTTCGTACCCACAAGGAAACCAATGTCTCCACTTTAATCATCGTCAACGCTGACGGCACAGGGGTGCGCGAACTGCTGACGCGCCCGCCCGACAAGCCTTTTTCCCCTGGACGTGTGGCTTGGTCGCCCGACGGCTCATTACTTGCGGTCGTTGCCATCAGCGATAGCTTAAAAGAGAGCCGCGAAATCTTTACGGTGCGAGTAACCGATGGGCATCTCGAACAATTAACCGCGCTCGAATGGGTTGCCATGTCAAATCTGGTTTGGCTGCGTGATGGGCGAGGGTTGATCATCGTCGCCACCGACAAGGGCGAGGCCCGCAGACATCTCTGGCGAGTTGATTATCCGGGCGGCAAGGCGCAAAGACTTTCACGCGATACCGACAGCTACGGCTCATCGTTGAGTATCTCCGCCGACGGAGATTCGCTCACTGCTGTACAAATTCGACAGGAGAGCAATATCTGGATTGCCCCGGCTGACAATTTGTCGCAAGCGCGCCAACTCACCTTCAGTTCCATCAACGGCATCATGGGTTGGTACGGGCTTGATTGGCTGCCTGGCAATCGATTGGTCTTTACGGCTGGCATTGACCGTACACTTGCCATCTATTCTATGGAGACGGACGGCAGCAACATCAAACAACTCACCTCTGCGGGGTTCCATGACCAGCGACCGAGAGTAACGGCGGATGGTCGGTTCATCATCTTTCAATCGAATCGTAGCGGCAGCAATGAAATCTGGCGTGCCCGTGTGGATGGCGGCGATCTCAAACAACTGACGACCGGCGGAGGCAATTCTGCCCCTCATCCGACGCCCGATAGCCGCTGGGTCGTTTATAGTTCAACTCGGGATGGCAAGAGTTTCATTTTCCGCGTGCCCGTCGAAGGAGGTGAGCCGGTGCGCGTCACCGACAAAGAATCTTCTTACCCTCGCGTCTCACACGACGGCAAGCTCATAGCTTGTGGTTACAGAGCCGAAGCAGGTGCCGCCGAGCAACTCGCGCTGGTGAAGATTGAAGACGGCACACTCGTCAAGTTATTTGCTGTGCCGCGCTCTGCAAGATTTGCTGATGGAATACGCTGGATGCCTGACGGCGAAGCGGTCTGTTATAGAGACCTGGTAAACGGTATCTGGCGACAAGCGATCAAAGGTGGCGCGCCGCAACGGCTTACCGGCTTGCCGGAAGAAGAGGCGTTCCCTTACGAGTGGTCACGCGATGGCAAATATTTTGCCTTCACCCGCGGCCGCTTAATCAGCGATGCCGTGTTGATTAAGGATTTCAAGTGAGGTTTTGTTCGGTTTTCATCAGCGGCGAAAACAGCGTTTTCAATCTCTGGCAACAGTCAATATCAGGCAGCGCGCCACAACCACTCACCAACTTTTCGAGCGGCAATATCTGGAATTTCGCTTACACACACAACCAAACGCGCATCTCTTTTTTTCTCGCAGTAATTCATTCGTTGATGTCGTACCGATTAAACATTTCAGATGAAATAGAAACCTGCGTCTGCCGTTTGATTACCGCAATGCGCCAATCCTGCTGATTCAGCACTCATCATCATTGATTTTGCATCGCTAATAACAAAGTCCCGGTTCACAAAATTCAAAACTTCGATGATGGCTTTCGTCGAAACGATTTTGTGCTATAGTTGCGCGACGACAACAGCGTATGAAGAGAGCTTGGATTGTCGAAAGATTTACCTTTGAACTGAGAAGCACAGAGCTTGTGAGCCGCAGCTTAAAATCACACAAGCCGATGGCGCTTTGTCAAAAATGCATTTGTTCAATGCATCATCAACAGTGGAACAGCCAATCATAAAAACGGAGTTTGATGGAGTTGCCAGCACAACGGTATGCTTCAACCGATAACCGGAGAATGAGCGAATGAAGCATTTGCCGGTTTCAGCCGACTCCAATTTGCCAATCGAGGTGTCTGCATTTATGAGCAAACGTTTATTATCTACGTTGATTTTACTACTGATTCTTGCGCTTGCGGCAGCCGCGCAATCCATACCGCAACCGCGTGAAGTTCTGGGCTTTGAAGTTGCCGAAGACCGCAAACTCGCGGACTGGGGGCAGGTCACCGACTATTTCAAAAAACTCGATGCCGCGTCCGCTCGCGTCGAACTTCGCGAGCTTGGACAGACGACATTGAAACGCCCGTTTCTGGTGGCGTTCATTTCATCCGAAGCCAATATCAAAAACCTGGGGCGCATTCAGGAAAATCAACGCAAACTCGCAGACCCGCGCTTGATAACAAGCAATGCTGAACGCCAACGCTTAATCAGCGAAACGCCCGCGATTGTCGCCATCACCTGTTCGATTCATTCAACCGAAGTGGTCGCTACACAAATGTCAATGGAACTCGCTTACCGCCTGGCAAGCGAGCAGTCGAAAGCCACACGCGAGATTTTGGATAACGTGTTGTTGTTGCTGGTCCCTTCGGTTAATCCCGATGGCATAGACATTGTCAATCACTGGTATCACAAAACCCTCGGCACCAAATACGAAGGCACCAGCCCGCCTGAGCTTTATCATCACTTCACCGGCCACGATAACAACCGCGACTGGTTTATGCTGACGCAGGTTGAGACGCAGATGCTCTCGAAACTTTTTTGGACAGAGTGGTTTCCCGAACTTGTCTATGATGTGCATCAACAAGGCTCGAATGGTTCGCGTATGTGCGTGCCGCCGTTTTTTGACCCGCATAATCCCAACATCGACCCGCTGATTGTCCGTCAGACCGGGACCATCGGCATGCGCATGGCGACCCGTTTACAAGCCGCAGGCTTTAAGGGCATCGTCACCAATTCGACTTATGATATGTGGTGGCACGGCGGCTTGCGCTCAGCGCCTTATTATCACAATGCGATTGGCATCTTGACGGAAGCGGCATCGGTAAGACTTGGAACGCCGATTGAGATTCGACGCGAACAACTGCGTTCGCCGACGCGAGGCTTGCCAAACCCCTTGGTGACGGCGACGAATTTTCCCGAAGCGTGGGAAGGCGGCTGGTGGCGTATGCGTGACATCGCCAATATGGAACTCATCACCACCCGCGCGGCTTTGGAAGAAGCCGCGCTGCATCGCGAAGAGTTAATCGGCAATTTCGTCGGTATTGCCGAACGCGCCATCGAAGCGGGCAAGGCGCAGTCGCCTTATGCCTATGTGATTCCGGCTGAACAACACGACAAACCGACTGCTAATCAAATGATTGATATTTTGCTCAAGCAAGGCGTCGAAGTGCATCGCGCCAAAAACGAATTTGAAATTGATGGCAAAAAATATGGCGCGGGCAGTTACGTGGTGATGCTCGCGCAACCCTATCGCGCTAACGTGAAATGTTTATTTGAAGCGCAGAAATATCCCGATAGAAGACTCTATCCCGGAGGTCCCGCCGAACCGCCTTACGATGTCGCAGGTTGGACTTTGCCCATGCAAATGGGTGTGAATTATGTTGAAGCAAGCAAGCGATTCGATGCAGATTTGCAGAAGATTGGTGAAGATGATTTGTTAGAAATGATTGCTCCAGTGAACCCTGCTGACAAACAAGCTGTTGTGAAAGGCAGGTCAAAAGGAATTTATATTCCTTCAACTTCCAACGGTGCGTATGTTCTGGTAAATGCTATGTTCGATGTTGCGCTTTCATTATCATCGATACCGCACAATAAAATCTTGAATTGGCGGCTCAAGAAAGAAACCATCATTGATGGGAAAACTTACCCCCTTGGTTCATTTGTTTTTAATCCGTTAACTTCAACTGTAAGTCAGCAACCAAAAAATAATAAAAAGTCTCCTCAGCCCAACCCACAAGCCACATTAGATATGAATTCAATTGCAGAACCAATAGCTCGTCCGCGTCTTGCGCTCTATAAATCGTGGACGGGTTCGATGGATGAAGGCTGGACGCGCTTCGTGCTTGAACAATTCCACTTCGATTACAAGAGCCTCTTTGATGCCGAGATTCGCGGCGGAAATCTCCGCGACAAATTCGATGTCATCATCCTGCCCGATATGAGCGCCGCGCAAATCATCAACGGCAATCGCAAAGGGTCACTACCGGACGAATACACCGGCGGCATCGGCGAAGAAGGCGTCGCTGCACTCAAAGCCTTTGTTGAAGCGGGTGGCGTGCTCATCTGTTTCGATTCCTCTTCGGAACTCGCCATGCAGAAATTCAATTTGCCGGTGAAAAACGCCCTCGCGGGACTTGCAAGCGATCAGTTCTATGCCCCCGGTTCTATCTTTCGCGCCGTGATTGATACGACGCACCCCATCGCCTGGGGAATGCCTGCGGAAGCCGATGTCTATTTCACTGCATCAAGGCGCGGCGGTTTTGGCGATGACGCGCAACCCGATGCCAACCGCAATCCGCAAGCCACCCCGCAGGAACCCGAACGCCCGCGCGCCCCGCAAGTCCGCGCCCTGGCGTTTGAGATAACCGACCCGACGAAAGTTCGTGTTGTTGCCCGTTATGTTGACGGCAACCCACTGCGTTCGGGCTGGCTGCTTGGCCCGCAATACATTGCCGGTAAAAACGCCCTCGTCGATGTGAGCTTAGGCAAAGGTCGCGTCGTGTTATTCGGTTTTCGCCCGCAACATCGCGGACAGACCTGGGGCACCTTTAAATTGATTTTCAATTCAATACTGCTTGGCGGAATGAAGAATTGATATGCGAAATCAATCATTGGTATAGTTGACCAAACGCAGGAGGAATGATGACAGAAATCACGTTTACGGCGATTTACGCAGAAGCGGAAGAAGGCGGTTACATTGGCTATATTGCAGAGTTGCCGGGAGCCAATACGCAGGGTGAAACTCTGGAAGAGACCAGAGAAAATTTGCTTGAAGCGATGCAATTAATCCTTGAAGCAAATCGCCAAGCTGCCGAGCAAAAGCTCCCTGCTAATGCCAGGATTGTGCGCGAAAGTTTGATATTGCATGCCGCATGAAAATCTATGAACCGCGCAGATTTGATTCGTCATCTGGAAGCGCATGGATGTCTGTTTGTACGCGAAGGCGGCAAGCATACCATCTATAAAAATCCTGCGAACGGGGCGTATTCAACGGTGCCCAGACATAAAGAAATTAAAAACCATCTCGCGAATAAAATTTGCGATGATTTGGGAATTCCCAGACCCTGAAATATGCGGTAACAACCGACCACCGGCTACCGATTACCGGCTACCGAATAAAACCCTAGCGCCGATTCGCCCTGTTTGAGTTCGCGGTAAATTTTTAATTTGCCGTACTCCTTTTCAATCGGCGTTTTGGTGTGGTGTTCAACAATGACGATTGAATGCGGGTGAATGATTGAACTCGCGCCGAGTTGATTCATCACTTGCGCATAAAGCGGTGACGCATAAGGCGGGTCGAAATAAACAATATCGAATGCCTGATTTTCGGTTTCGAGTTGTTTGATGGCGGCAAGCGCATCGCGGTTTAAAACGCGGGCTTCGTCGTTGATGCCAAGCGCGCGCAGATTCTCTTGAATAATTTGACAGGCGCGGCGCGACTGGTCAATCAAGGTGATACTTGCAGCGCCGCGACTTAATGCTTCAATAGCAATGGCTCCAGACCCGGCGCAGATGTCTAAAACCTGGGCGTCGCGAATATCAGGCGCGAGAATGTTGAACAGGGTTTCGCGCAATCGGTCAGAGGTCGGGCGTACCTCTTGTCCCGCAACGGTTTTTAATTTTCTGCCGCGATGGATGCCGCTGATGATTCGCACCTTCGCATCATAAGCCAGCGGTTGACTTTTGTTGAAGCGAAAAAGCAAAATCAACCGGGAAGTCTTGCGAGTTTTGCGAGTCTTGCCAGTCTCATTAGTCAATGCCACTTCCAATGCTCGGTGGGAGTTGACTATTTAGACTCGCCAGACTCGCAAAACTCGCAAGACTCGCGAGACTCAAATCAGGAATGTGTTTAATGAAAAAGCTATTTTATATTTTAACGTTGATTTCGATATTTTCACTCACCGCATTTGCGCAGCAAAAAGGCACTCTCAAAGGCAAACTCGAAGACGAAAAAGGCAAACCGATTGTCGGCGCAGAGGTGCGCGTGATGAGCAGCCGCACACGCAAAGTGCAAGAGACCGCGACCGACAAGGATGGCAACTATGTTTTTGAGTTGGACGCCGATTCTTACACTTTGAGTTTTGATGCCGAAGGACGACAAGGCGGCACGCTTCGCGTGATGCAGCAGGTCGAAGAGGGCAAAGAAACCAAAGTGAAAACTTATCAATTGCCGAAAGCCCGTCGGACATCTTTATTGCGCGGGTCGGTATTTGATGAGCAGGGCTTTTCGCTGCAAGGCGTGCGCTTGAAATTGCAGCGCATTCGTAATGATGAAGAAGCCAGGGAGAATAAAAAAATCGATTCGGTGAAAATGGAATATATTTCCAACAGTCGCGGCGAATTCGCTTTTCGTCTGCCGCCGGTTCGCGCGCGCTATCAGGTGACGGCGATTCTGAGCGGCTACAAACCACAAACCAAAACCGTGGATGTCGGTGAAGATGAATCCGTGCCGCTCGCGTTTACTCTTGAACCTGTGAAAGAGTAGTTAGGATAACCGATAAGGTTGAAGAACGCTTATGGACATTATCTCTGCTCTCAAAAGCGAACTGTTCCGCCCGCTGATTATCTTATTCATACCGGGCGTGACTGCGAGTAGTCCGTATGCCTTGTTGCTTGGACATTACATTCCGCAAGTTAAATTTTTTCGAGAAAGTCAGCCGTCAGCCTTTGTTGTCATTATCACTATCTGCGCCCTTGCTGTGGGGTTGATTCTTGAGGATGTAGGTTCACGCATTGAAGTAGGGTGGGATAAGCTACTGAAAAAACAAGATGCTACTCATGAAGAGAATTGGAATAACTATCTTCGATTAAAATTAAAAGATGAAATAGTCGGTCAACGATATTTACAAACATTTTTGACGCGAATGAAGTTTGAACTTTCGATGGCTCCTGCGTTGATATTGTTTAGCATCGGACTATTTTGGTTGAATTGGGTTTACTCGATTTCAGTTTGTGCATCTCTGACGATTACGGTTGTTGTTTTGGGGTTGGCTGCTTATCTTCTCTGGGAATCCTATAGCAGCGCCCAGGTTCTTTCTAACACTAGAAAGCAAATCATCAAAGCAATGAAGAAAACGCCAATCAAACATGAAATGGATTAAGCTGAATTTAATAACGGGCGATGATTAAATGAATGGCAACTGAACATCAAAAAATCATAGTTCAGGAAACCCGCGAAAAACCGGGCGAAGCGGAATCTGCTGAGCCGAAGCGCGTTGAGTATCTGACCGCCAAACAACTGGCGCAGATTTTACAAATCAGCGAATCAACCATCCATAAACTGCGACGCGCAGGGAAAATTCCTGCGGTGATGCTCACCGACCGGTTGATTCGATTTAATTTGAAAGATGTCAAACACGCGCTTCGGGCTTCGCACACCAACGACCACCCACAGCATCATTCAACTCACGCCGAAGAGCCTGACCCGCAACTTTCTTTGTTTACAGGTGAAGACTGACAACCCAACGTTTCTTATTCTGACTCCAGACGCCGGACTCCAGACTCCAGACTTGTTATGCGCAAAATATCTTCGACAATGATTTGCGAAATGGCGTCGCGACCGGAACGCGCTTGTGAAATAATTTCGCCGCGTTCAGCGGTTCTGAACACCGCGAGTTTCGATGTGCCGCTTACTGCATAAAAGGGCGAATCCGGTTGGACAAGTTTTGGCGCGACACTGACGCGCAACCGGCCTTGCCAGATGCGCGCCCGCCCGACGAGGCGAACCCGTCGGTTGGTTTTGCGAGCCGCTTCGATAAGCTTTTCGGTTTCCGCGCTGATGCCGATGCGCGCAACGTCATTGAGTGTGGCGTCCCGGTTGTTTTTATTATCCATCAAGGCTTTCGCGAGAATGAGAATTTTGCAGGCGGTGTCCCAGCCTTCAATGTCGAGGCGCGGGTCGGGTTCGGCGATGCCATCGCGTTGAGCGATGCTCAAAGCTTCGTTAAACGAAAGCCCCTGCTCCTGCATGGCTGAGAGGATGAAATTCGAGGTGCCGTTTAAGACGCCGCGAATTTCCAATACCGATTGACCGCCGAGTTCATCAGGAATCGCCACGCCGGTTGTGCCTGTGAACCCCAGTTGCACATTGGTATTTGCGGCGATTTGTTGAAGCGCAGTGAAGCCATGAACCAGCGAGCCTTTATCAACAGTGACGACATAAATGCCCTGCGATAAAGCTTGCCTCAGTAAATCAAACGCCGGTTGTCCATCGGTGATATTGGTTGGCAATGATTCAACGATGCAGGAAACGCCCGCTGATTTGAGAGTGTTGATGAGCGCGGATGGATGATTAGTAATCATGCCCGATGAAAATTCGCGAAGCGTTTTCCCTGATGCTTTATGAGCGAGTAAAGCGTTGAGTTGTTCGCCGGATTCAAGCATCAACGCGCCACTTGAATCACTAACCGCGCGAATGTTGATTTCAGGATGATTTGCATTAATGTAGCGAACAAATGCCTGAGCGACATTGCCAAAACCGAGAAGCGCGATATTGATGGAGTTCATATTATTTTGCCGGGCAGGGTTTATACTAAGACAAATTTCGCTCTACACATTTATAAGAACAAGACAATTACAGAATAAGCTTAAATGTTTTACATTCCCAAAATCATTGCCAGAATCAGAAATCCTACGGCAGCAACCCCACACATCTTTGCATAAAATTTTATTGTCCATTTTACCAAACTTTGCCGCTGTAATGGGTTCAGTTTATAAAACTCTTTAATACCCAAAAACAGACAGAGCGCCACCGCAACAGCGAGTAACCCTATTCCCAAAAATTTTGATACCTTGTCGGAAAAAGTTGGATTAGGCAGATATTTTGTAAGCACACCGACAATCAGGAGAATGCTCATACGACATTCCGTTTTAACAGCGTATTTTAAAAATTTCTCGTTGGGTTTTCTGAGCGCTGGATAAGCGATAAGCAGACCAAATGAGCCGGTAATAAAAAAAGCTAAGAACTTATTTAGCCCGAAGCTGGCAAGAACCTCACCGGCGATCAGTAGTAGGAAAACACTGAATATAAAAAGGTCGGCTTTTCCTATTTTCCGCGCTTTGGTTGCCTCAGCCATTTTGCTTGCTCCGCATAAAGCAAATTTAATGGTCGTATTTTGCATTACACATTCACAGGGAGCAAGCCTTTGATGTCGCGCATATCGCAATTATCTTAATAGCGTGTTCAACTTTTTTAACACGTCATCAACGATTGCCATTGGCAGTTTGCAAATAAACGTAATCTTTCGCGCCTTCCAGTCTAAACTTTTCGCCTGGTCAGATAAAATTACGCCACTTATTTTAAGCCCTTTAGGAATGGCAACTTCAAATGGATAGCCTTTAACCTGATTGGTGATGGGGCAGAATATCCCTAACCCAACTTTGCCATTATAAACTGAGGGTGAAAGAATCAGCGCCGGACGTCTGCCTGCTTGTTCGTGGCCTGCTTGTGGATTGAATTCAATCCATACCACATCGCCACGCTCAGGAACATAAGTTGCCGTCATAGTAACTCTTTGCCTGCGGGATTCCCAAAATCTGTTTCTTTATGAATGTTTTTTCGCGTTACGCCCTTTAAGAGTTCTTCAAGAGTGTACTCTTTTTCAGTCACCGGTTTAACAATGATGTTGCCGTCAACAACCGATAAGTTGACTACTGAACTTTGCTTGATTTTCGATTTCGCGGCGATTGATTTAGGAATTTTTAATGCGATGTCTTCACCTGATTTCTCTAATTTTACTTGCATAACACCTCTGATTTTACTTACACATTCGCGGGGAGCAAGCCTTTGATGTCGCGCACGACGCGAGCCACATCTTCCTGGTCGGCAAGCGCCATCATGAAAAATTTGTAGCCGTTATGAAAACAGATCATGCCATTGGCGAATAACCAGATGCTCGAAAGCATGGGGTTGCCGCCTAAAACTAAATTAATCGGAAAGCCGCCGACCACGCCGCCGGTGAAGGCTTCATACAAAAGTCCTGCGCCTGCGGCGACGGAAAATGCGCCAAGCAATGGCGCGCCGACATATTTTGCCAAATCGCGTTCAAATTTCACTCGTGAAGTTTCCGCTTCGGTGAGCTTGCCTTCATTGATTAAGGTTTCCTGTTTTTTCAAATAGGCTTCGTATTTTTCGGAAAGTTTCCTGAGTCCATAAGGCACGATTGCCGAATGAAAAAACCAGTTACCCGCGCCGCCTGCGCCCAGAAGCGCCACATCAAGCGTTGAGAACGCCGCGCCGGCGCGTGTGCCCGCGATGAAGGCAAGCGATACGACAGCGGTTTTGCCGGGATTTTCTGTTATCCATTTCCTGGCGCTTGCCACCGCGCCGAGCACCGATGCCGGAAGTCGTGCTGCTGACACGCCGGTCTGCGCTGCGCCCGAGGCGTTATCATAAAACTTTTTTGCTTCACCGAATAAATCTGCGGTCTTGGATTTTGCTTCGTCAAAAACCTCTCCGGCTTTTTTTGAGGCATCATCGACGACTTCGCCGACTTTATCTTTTACGTCAGTTGCCGTTTTTTTTACGCCGCTTTGTTCGGCAACTTCGTCAGCCGTGCTCACCACGCTTTTGGCGACATCACTTGCGGCGCTTGCGGTTCGCTTGGCGGCGTCACTTACAGTTTCGGTGACTTTATGCTCGCGGTTGATGCGCGCCGCTTCTTCGCGCGCCGCGTCAATTGCCGAAGTGGCAACGTCCGCGCCTTTTTTCAATGCGTCGGTCGCGGCTTTTGCGCCTTGATTGAGTTTATCGGTAATCTCGAATTTTTTATCTAAATCGCGGGCGGTATCGGTGACGCGCTTTCTCAATTCATCAAACTTGCTCGACATGGTTTTGCTCCTTGCTGATTATTGAATCGCCAATTCATACGCAATAGAACCGGCGACTGTTTCAAAAGCAAATAGGCTGAGGTTTTCACGAAACCCCAGCCTATTCAAGTTATTCGACCACTCGGCGCAAAGCAAGTTGAGATTGCCGCGCGAAAATTGACCGATGAAATTTAATCTCTGGTGAAGGTTGCCCGAAGCGTCAATGTGAAGGTTGGACGCGCAGGGTCATTGGTGGTTACGGTTGCGGTTTTCACGACATCACCGTTATAGCTTTCGGTGTCTTTGATGGAAAGCGAAATTTTGCCTTCTTTGCCCGGCGCTATCACTTTATCGTAATCGCTTGCGGTACAACCGCAGGCGGGTTCGACATTTTTAATTTCGAGATTGCCATCACCGATATTTTGCAGTTTGAAACTGTAATTCAAAGGCGTACCGGCTGAAACTGTGCCGAATGAATATTCCAATGAACCGATAAACAGTTTCGGTTTTTTATCCTGCAAGGTTCGCGCATCGACGGCAATTGCCAGTAATAAGGTTAAAGAAAAAAGTAAAACGGATAAACGGGATTTCACTATCTAGCCTCCAATAAATTTTTGTATCTGAGTAAACGCGCCTTTCCGGGGAAAGGTTACAACGCGAAAACTTATTTTAAACTACGGAACAGACGGAATAAAACCGGAACAAACGGAAAAGCTTTAAGCGTAGGTGACACCGCGCGCTTGAATAAAACTCCGGAAAGTTTGAAACCGCAGAGGACGCAGAGGGCGCAGCGTTCTTTGGGGTTGCTCTGCGCGCATTTCTAAAACCTTTAAGTCTTGTGCGGTTTATTTGACATCAACGCCTATCGAACTGTCCGTCTTCCGTTTGTTCGGTTATTTCCGTTTGTTCCGTCGTCTGTTTAATGATTCATCAGGAATAGATTTCGTTGGCTGTGCGAATCGTATTGCAATGCGCTTCGATGGTATCTTCTACGTTTTTCGCGTAGCCGCCGCCAAGCGTGATGACGCAAGGCAATGACCGCGCAAGACAAGCTTTGAATAGCAGCGCGTCGCGGCGCATCAAGCCTTCGTGGGTGAGCGCGAGACGACCGAGCCGGTCTGTGTTGAGCGGGTCAACCCCTGCTTGATAAAACACGATGTCGGGACGAAAGCGGTCAAGCACCGGCGCGAGATGTTGTTCGAGCCGGTCGAGATATTCTTCGTCTTCGGTGTTATCGGCAAGCGCCACATCAATGGTGCTTGATTGTTTGATGAGCGGATAATTTTTCTCGCCGTGCAGCGAGAGCGTGAAGACCTCCGGGTCGGTAGCAAAAATCGCCGCCGTGCCATTGCCTTGATGGACATCGCAATCGATGACTGCGGCGCGATGAATGCGACCTTCGGCGCGCAGTAGATTAATGGCGACTGCAATATCATTGAACACGCAGAAACCTTCGCCGTGATCGCTGAAAGCGTGATGGGTGCCGCCGCCTAAATTGGCGCTGATGCCTTCAAGCATGGCGGCGCGTGCCGCGTGAATCGTCCCGGCTACGGAAAATCGCGAACGCCGCACCAAAACCTCAGAATAAGGCAACCCTAGACGCCGAAGTTCACGCTCAGTGAGTTCGCCTGCGATGAAGCGGTCATAATAATCCGCTGTGTGTACCAGCAAAATTTCATCGCGCGTTGCCAGTTGCGGTTCGGTAATTTGATTGTCGGCAAGCGTCGCTTCACTGACCAGACGGTTGCGAATCTCCCCATATTTGATAATCGGGAAGGTATGATTTTCCGGCAACTCAATGACGTATTGATTGGAATGAAATGCTCGCATTTTCAGTGATGAGCGATGAATAATGAGTAATGAATGATAAGCCCCTCATCCGACTCATCACTCATTACTCATTACTCATTACTATTTCTGATAGGAATCGGACGGCGGTTATCATCGACCGCGACGTATACCACTTCGGCTTCGGTGACGCGGGCAACGTCCGCAGGATTCAGGACGCGCTCGGCTTCAACGGTGACGCGCACGGTGATTGAAGTATTGCCGATGCGCACCAGTTCCGTATAAAAACTGACAATATCGCCGACAAACACCGGTGCGACAAAAACCACTTCGTGCATGGCTTTGGTGACAATCTTTTTTATAGTATGTTTGCGGACTTCGATAGCCGCAGCGATGTCTATGTAACTGAGAATCACGCCGCCGAAAATCGTGCCATGAGCGTTGGTGTCCTTGGGCATTAATACGACGCGAATCGCCGGGTCGGCATCGGGGTGATGAGTCTTGGTTTCTTCCATAGGGTTGAGCCTAGCCCGTCCGTCAAAGCCGTGTCAATTCAACCGAAGCTATGCTATTTTTCGCCTATGACTGAGACAGTTGAAAAATCGGAAATTGTTGCCGCGGGTGGCGTGATTGTAAATGATGAGGGAGGCGTTTTGCTGGTGCACCGTCCCGGTTATAATGATTGGTCATTCCCGAAAGGCAAACTCGATGAGGGCGAAACCATTGAAGCTGGGGCGCTCAGAGAAGTACGCGAAGAGACCGGACTGGAATGTGAACTCATCCGCGAGTTGTCGAACACACGGTATGCGTACACGACACGCAAAGGCGAAATCAAACCTAAAGTCGTACATTATTTTTTAATGAAGGTGACGGGCGGCGAACTGTTTACCGATGGCACGGAAACTGATGAAGCGAAATGGTGCAGCCTGGATGAAGCGCGTAAAAAACTGAGTTATGATGGCGACCGTGAAAAGCTCGAAGAGCTTAGCTGAAGGCGATGATTGCTTGGTGCGGTAGAATGAAAATGTTTGGCGAATTTAATTTTGGAGAAAGAGCACAATGGCTGATAAGCGACCAATGATTACCCTGCTGACGGATTTCGGTGAAGCCGATTATTTTGTCCCTGCGATGAAGGGAGCAATTTACGCGGTCAATCGCGAAGTTGACATCATTGATTTAACCCACCAAATCGCGCCGCACGATATTTATTCGGGGGCGTTTACCTTGATGTGCTGTTATCAGGAGTTTCCCAAATGGACAATTCATGTTGCGGTTGTCGACCCTGGTGTGGGTTCGCAGCGACGTCCGCTTCTGGTGATGACCGACGAATATTATTTCATTGGCCCGGATAACGGCATTTTCAGTTATATCTATCAACGCGAAAATGTGAATCGCGTGGTGCATTTGACCGAAACCCATTATTTTCGCTGGAAAATTTCCAATACTTTTCATGGTCGCGATATTTTTGCCCCGGCTGCGGCTTATGTTTCCAAAGCGGTTGACTGGCGACGGATGGGCGAAGAGGTAACCGATTATGTGAAATTTAATACTCCTACTCCGGTGGTTTCCGGTAAACAGATTCGCGGGCATGTGATTCACGTAGACCGGTTCGGCAACCTCATCACCAATATCACCGAGAATGAATTGACCGACGAATTTTTAAGAGCCAATGCGCGCGTGCGGGTCGGTAAATTTGAAGCGCAACGCATTCTCACGCATTATGTTGAAGCGACGACCAATGAACTGTTTGCCTATTTCGGCAGCACCGGATTTCTGGAACTCGCGGTAAGCAAACAAAGCGCTGCGCGATTGACGGAAGCGCGACGCGGCATTGAAGTTGAAGTCATGGTTCCCTGATTGAAAAGTCAAAAAATTGTAAAACCGCAAAAAGGTTAACCGAAAATAAAAAAGCGAATTGAATATTCAATTCGCTTTTTTGGTTTTTGTATTAACTTTAAGCGTTACCAGCGGCGATAAGAGGCATACTGGCGATAGCCCTGGTCATAGCCTCTTTGGAAGCCTTCGCGATAAGCATAATTGCCATTGCGGAATTTGCCGTGATAGTTCGGATTCGGATATTTGCGGTCCTTCGCATCATCCTTTCCTTCCTTAAACCCGTCGCGATAACCTTTCTGCAATTCGTTATTATAATTGTTGTTATTATAACCGCCATAATTGCCATACCCGCCGTTTGGATAACTTCTATAACGATAGGCTTCGCGTCTGGCGCGTTCGCGTTCCCAGGCGCGTCGGCGTTCGATTTCGCGTTGCCGCTCCCATTCGCGTTGCCGTTGCCAGTCACGATTACGGTCATTATAACGATGGTCATTACGATCATCGCGGTCACGCGACCATCGGCGGTCTTGCGCTTGCGCCGTGCTTTCTGTCATGACGCCAACACTGAGGATGAGTGTCAGGGCAATGAAGGCTCCGGCAATGCCTTTTTTGATGTGTTCCATTTTCATATACGTTTGTCCTTATTCTTGAAAGTAGCTGTTGACCCCTCTGCGCTAGTGTGATGGCAAAAAGATGGATAAAGGTGTGCTGCGCGACCCGCAAAAATTTACATTGAGGAAGAATCAGACAGGATTTTGCTGAGATTTAAACAATTGGCAATTTAGAGTTCGGTTTTTTTGTTGGTTCAAAATCATCAACTGAAAATCCGAACTCTAAATTGCCAGCTTAAGTGTAACCATACTTCTCTGAAATTTTTATTTCGCCTTCACATCATAACAGGTGAGTGTGCCTTGATTGCGAATGTAAAGTTTGCCGCCACAAACTACGGGGTATGCCCAGCTATCAAGCCCCTGGTCAGGGATAGAAAATCGCCCTTTCTCTTTGTAGCCTTCGGGAGTTGCTTCGGCAAGTCCGACCAGGTTTTTCTCGCTCAGCAGGTAGAGATGTCCGTCTGCAACGGTAAGTGAGCCTTTGCCGACGCTGCGGTCGCGCCATATGACTTTGCCCGTTGCGAATTCCATGCAGGTGAGAATCGAATTGGAAAAGCCATAGAGATAACCATTCAACAACACAACCCCGCCGTGATGATTTTGCATCTCGCGATTGAAATAGACCTCCTTGGCGGAAACCGTCCCATTGCTGGCGCTTAAATCAAGTAACGCGCAACCGGTTCCGTAAGCCGAGGTGTAGAAAACCTTGTTGTTATAAAAAACCGGCGTCGAACAGTTAGCGGTGTTATTTGAAGCCGAAGAATTGCGCCACATCAACTTGCCATCCGCAGCGCGAACGCCGACACAGGCTCTGGCGGTAAATCCGACAATGGTTCGCACACCATCAACATTGGCAACAATGCAGGAAGCATAACCGGCAGGGTCGCTCAACTCTTTGGTTGTCCAGACAGTTTTGCCGGTCATCTTATCGAGCGCGACCAGACAAGCCTGATTGCCGCCGGGCATGACAATCAAATTGTTGCCATCAACCAGAGGCGATTCGCTGATGTGCCAGATAATATTGTTGCCGTTATATTCTTTGAGAATATTTTTCTTCCAAATGGCAGAGCCATCTTTGGCGCGCAAACAGGCGAGGTCGCCATTTTCCGAAAGCACATAAATTCGGTCGCCATCAATGGTCGGCGTGCCGCGTGGCCCATCGCCGCGATCTTGGTCAAGAAGCGGACCCAGCGCAGTTGTCCAAACGGTTTTGCCATCGGCGCGATTTAAACAGAAAACCGTGCTTTGATTATCTTTTCCGCCCTGCACAAAAATGCGGTCGTCTTTGATGGCAAGCGAGCCGTAACCGGGACCCAATCCTTGAATCGACCAGACAGTGGGCGGCGCTCCCGACCAGGATTTCAGCAGTCCGGTTTCGGTGGAGATGTTGGTGCGCTCATTGCCACGCCATTGCGACCAGTCGGGCAATTTGGGTGTTGTATCGGCATTCGATAGTGAGAAGAGTAGCGAAAACACTATGGAAAATGCGAATAAACGCTTCATCGCGAATTTCCTCCGAGCTTGAAATAGAGTTTGTCGGCTGAGTAGTTGAAGAAATTACTCTGTAAAAGCCTAGTCTGCGATTTTCAGCGCGTCAACTCTGAGACGCGATTGACAATGCGAGAGTTGAAAAGTTGAAAAAGCCTTTGAAATCGGTTTAAGAAGTTTGGCGCAAACCTATATTGGCAAATTGGTCGAGTGTTTTAAGCAATTCTAACGAAGTCGTAAATTGCGCGGCGGTTACTTTGGCACGGGTCTTTTCAAGGTCTTCCGGTTTGCCATCAATAAAGAGCAGGTTGAGATATCGTCCGGCTTTATAGCCGCGCAAGCCACCGGCGGTTGCGCGTGAATGCGAAGCGCGACGAGCTAAATCAAGTAAGACGATGTCTGGAGGATTTTCGAGAACTTTTTTGCCGCCACGTGCGCCATCTTCGGCTTCATAGTCAACCTGCCAACCGTTGGTGCGTAAGGCTTCGGCGCGTTTTGCGGCGCTCACTTCATCCCATTGAAATAAAAAAATTCTGCCTTTCATAAAATTTTCCGTTACGGTGCTATGGGAAAGAAATCAAACGTCCATTTCGTAGGCTTTCCGTAACCACTGTTTCACCTCGTCATCAATGTCTGTAAGCGAAGTAATTTCGATGCGGTGGGTGATGCGGTCGCCTTTTTCAAAACCGCCGGTTGATAGGAGCCTTTTCGTCGGTTGGGTATTTTTGAGCGCGAAGCCGAAATCAATGCGGGTGCGGGTCGTCGGTTTGATTTGCGCGAAGACGTGTTTGCGATAAAGCGGCACGATGGTTTTGCAGGGACAGGCTTTGACCTCTTTGCCGATGCTTTTGGCGAGTTTCAAGAGCGCGTCGTAGAGCGGTTTTAGTTTGGTTTTGGAGCCTGCAAACATGTCCTCAACATATTTTTCGGCAGCAATGAGGTAGGTTTCAGGGTCACCGTCTTCCAATCCTTTACCTGCGGCGCGTTCGGCAATCCACCAGGCGGAATTGGTGCCAAGTCCATAAGTTTCTTTAAGCCACCGGCGTTGTTCTTTTTCAGAGGTGGGACCTGCGCTTTTTACCAACTGAACCCATTCGTCCAAACTTCTACCGGTCTTTTCCGGTAAACGTTCTATCCAATCTTTCACCATTGCTACGCTTGGATGAACCTCGTAGACAGACTTCTTCTTAGTCGTGGCTTTTGGCATAAACGGATTCATTTTGGAAATGAAATTAAGTCGAGGCTTGCGCTATTTAACTCACGCTCTTTTGTTTCTGTTTGTAGGCTTCCCACAAACGGCACACTTTGATGCGGTACTCAACCAGTTCGCGGCTGACGCCGAAACGACGAGCGATTCGATTTGATGAGAAGCCTTCATCAACCGCGAGCTTTAAGGGAAAGAAGGGAACCAAAGCGGCTGCGCCAACCGCATAAGCGACCTCTTCCTGATTTTCGTTGAAGTTGCGGAAATTGATCTGCTCGTCGGAATGCTCGGTGCGAATGCTGGTCGGCGAATGACCCAGGATGACGTGACAGACCTCTTCCATCAAGGTTGCAGCCTGACGTTCTTTGCCGTGGGTGGGATTTAAAAATACCAAACGCGAGCCATCGGGTAACGGGCGACTTGCGCCGCCCGACCATCCTTTGCCATCCATGCGGAGCAGTTGTTTACGGGCTTCTTCAGAGAGTCCTTTCACATCGCGTATATTGACGACCCGGAGTTTAACGTAAGGGGCGAGTTCCCAGGGGTTCAATATCTGATCGATTGTGACACCGGCAAATTCGCGTATTTTGAGGGCGATGCGTTCGTGTACGCGACGTTTGGCGGTCGGCGGCAACAAGTCTTCGAGCGAAAAGGGCTGTTCTGCGGTTTCGTTTTCCATACCAACTTCTTTCGACTGATGATGCAATGAATGAAACTGTTCAACAAATAGTCAACCCGGTTTTTACTCGCGGTTGAACAATTCCAGTTATTTCTCTTTGTCGGCGAACTGTTTGTACGCGACACGGAAAAGCTCTGCGAGCGCCTTGGCCATTTCGGGGTTCAATTTGCGGTCGGCGCGCAAGTGAGCTTCAACAATATTCGGCGTGGATTCCGTGGGAAAATATATCACAGGCTCTGCCCAATCATCAGCCTGTGCCGCATCTCTGGTTAAATGTTCGCTGAGCAAAGACCCTTTCATCAATCGCTCAAGCGGTATGCCAAGCCAGGCGGCGAGCCGCGCAAGCGTGGCGCTGTCGGGCACGCCAATGCCATTTTCGATGCGCGAGAGCGTCGAGGCGCTGACGTTGATTTTTTTTGCCACTTCACGCAAAGACAACTTGTCATCTTCGCGTTTGCGTTTCACGTACTCGCCCAACTCAACGATGTTTAATGTGGGTTCGATGTTCATTGTAGACACTCCTTCCTGCTGTTTTACCGGTCTTTTTATAACATGTTTCAAGTATTGCACGCAACACTTTATTTTATTCTTGCAACAGTCACAGGGCTATGATACATTGTTTCACGTATGAAACACGATAAGATTTTTGAACGTACAAGGAAATGATAAGGCGGCTGGCAACTTAAAAAGATTCGCAAAGCGCGTTGTCAACAAGAAACGGACGAGGGTACGGGGTTTTCTTCGAGCAACGCGCTTTGCGATGTATCAAACGCCGGTTGGCATGAGTAAAGAAGTTAGGAGAGACACACAATGATTCATAACGCACCGGAACACAACAATTCGGCTATCGGTCGCGCTAAGGCAATTGCGGCAATGGGTTTGGTGGGGCGCGATTTTGAAGGGTTCAACGTGACCGCGCCGGGATTTCGCAAAGAGACCTTTCGCGTCTGGAAAGATGAAGACGGGCGCGTGAAATGCAGTTGCGCGCAGTTTCAGGAACGCACGGTGCGCGAACCGCGCTTTCGCTGTGAACATATTTTAGCCGTTAAGTTTCACCTCGAAGCCGAGGAAGCAAACGCCGGTCATCACCAACCCCGTAACCAAATGATTGGGGTGCAAGAAACCCCAGTTATTTCAGAAACCGAAACGCAGGAGGTTGTTTCACCAATGACACAGAACGAAAACGCCAATATTCATCTCGTCAACGGACAGGCAAGCGCCGGTCGCGTGCTGCCGTTTGAACAATTGCTCAAAAAACTTTCCCAATCGGTAGAACCCGAAATGGTCAAACAGCGCGTCGGTTGGCGCGACCGCCAGGGGCGTGAACATGAAGTCGATTATGTCGAATGGCACACCGTCGCCGATTTACTTGACCGCATCTGCCCTGACTGGTCGCATGAAGTGGTGAGCATCAAACAGATTGGCGATTTGGTTGCCGTGACCGCTTCGCTTACCATTCAAGGCGTCACCCGCCAGGGCATCGGCACCGGCACCGCTTATGATGAAACCGGAATCAAGAAAGCCGAACACGATGCCTTGAAACGCGCTGCGGTGAAATTCGGTATTGCCCGCGAACTCTATCGCAAAGAAGAAGAGGAGATTGAAGCGACCGCAAGTAAAGTCAGCTTTCCGAAAGAGCCGATTGCCAAAACCATGGCGGAGTTGGTTACCCCGCGCCAGTTGGTCGCGATTCGCGCCATTGCCAATTCACAGAAGATTGATGCGGAAGCCGAATGCAAGGAACTATTGAATTGCAAACCCGAAGAATTATCGCGCCGCGCCGCCAGCGCCATGATTGATTATTTGAAATCCAAAAGTTCAGACGATGGTGAACTCCGTCAGGCGGGATAAATTTCGCAAAGAATAAGTAACTTGTTTGAGAGGTGGAACATTAATGCCTCTCAAATAAGCTTACTGGGAGATGAGAGTTGTCAACAAGATTTGTTGAGAAGTCGGTCTTTGATCGACGTTAGTAAAGAATGTGCTCTCCACAAAGGAGGGAAATGATATGCAGGAAAAAGAAATTTTAACTAATTCAAATGTGCTGCCGTTTCAACCGGATTTGCCGAATGTTTCAGTAAACCAAATTAAAAAGGGAACCACGACTCGTAAAGCGCCCCTGCCCTCAAAGAAAAGTCAGATACTTGAACTTTTCAAATCGGGCTTAACGGAAATCGGTGAAATTGCGGAAAAGGTCAGCACCAAACCGAGTTATGTGGCAAGCGTGCTGCAATCGGCAGGCTTAATCAGCGGCTACTTCGATTTGTATACCACAACGGCGCTTGAACAAAATCTCTACAGCCGATTTTTTAGAAACGCCTTGAGCTTTAAAAATGTCCAGGCGGCAAAAGATTCAGTTGCGCGCATCGCGGCGCTTTACGATTATTTCGGGCGACTGGGCGACCGCGCCGGCCAGCATCACGCGGAAGTGTTGGCTTTGATTGGTCGCAACCGCGCGCGTTTTAGCGGCAAACTTGCCGAAGCCCGCGTCTTTGAAGACTGGCTGTTCCATCATTGGAATACCCATCAAGCGCACGAAGAAACATTTTTGAAAGAAGCCGTATAAGCCGCAAGTTTTCGGTTAGCGAAAAATCAACGTTGCCATAGTTTCCTCCGCTAGTTTGCAAACAAAAATGCATACTGGCGGATTTTTTTATTTTGATGTTCAGTTCTTGGGCTGTGGTATGATAAGGCAACCAGATTGGAAGATGGAATATGCTGACCAGAGATTTTCAACAAATACTGTCTTCGCCAACCGAAGCCTATGAAGAGGGTTTGAGGTTTTTTATGGGTAAAAGCCTTTTAAATAATGCGTTGCGACGTATTGCCGATGATTTGGATGAACATGGCATTGATTATCTGGTGATTGGCGCGATTGCCTTGAATCAATATGGTTATCGGCGATTTACCGAAGATATCGATTTATTGCTCACCAAAGAAGGTTTGCAAAAATTTCGTGATGAATTGGTTGGTTTAGGTTATCGTCCAGCGTTTGAAGGTTCGACAAAAAAATTTCGCACATCAGAAGAGAATGTGCCGATTGAAATTATCACCACTGACGAATATCCAGGCGATGGGCTTCCGAAATCTGTGCAGTTTCCCAATCCCGAAGAACACCTTGTGATGATTGACGGAGTGAAAACCATCACGCTTGAAAAACTGATTGAATTGAAACTTGCATCGGGAATGACTGCGCCTGACCGCTTGAAAGACCTTGCGGATGTTCAGGAAATGATTAAAGCAAAATCGCTTGATGCAGCTTTTGCCGAAAAGCTTGATGCTTCTGTGCGGAATAAATTTCTTGAACTTTACCGGGCAGTAGCAGGCACAAGACCGGGTGAATAATGAAGTCACTCTTCATTGGTTATTTCTTCAAAATCATCTTCTTCCAAAATACCAACATTAAAGATATCTTCCATCGGTCCATAGCCTGCTAATTTTTTAGCAGCGGCAACCTGATTTGTAGCATGGATTAGAAATTTCGCGATAATCTGGCAAGTCTGTTCATTACTGAGTGTTTGAGAAATATCAAAAACCCTTCCCAGTTGCTCATAATCATCAAGCTAATCAACCATATGAAAGCCAATATCTTTACAAACTTTGGGTGGTAAACTGTACTTTGCCGCAAAGGCAAGAGAAATTCTCTCCATAATTTTTACAAAGTTTTCCTGCATAATTCACTCATTCAATTTCAAAATCCGTTTTGCATTGTGGTGGAGAATTTTTTGACGCACCTCGTCGGAAAAGTCTTCTAGCCTGTCGAAATCTTTGAGCCAGCGTTCAGGCGTGATGAACGGATAATCGCTGCCAAAGAGAATTCTATCCTGCAAACGGGTGCGCGCTTCATCGAGTATCGTCGCCGGAATATAGCGCGGCGACCAGCCCGACAAATCCATAAACACATTCGCTTTGTGACCGATGATGGCAAGCATCTCTTCGTGCCAGGGCCAGGATGGGTGCGCGCCGATTATTGTAAGCTCAGGAAAATCCGCTGCCACATGGTCTAAATAAATCGGGCGTGTGTAATCCATCTTGATGCCCATGCCGCCCGGCACACCCGCACCGAGTCCATTCGTCCCCGTATGAAAAAGCGCCGGGATGCCGAGTTCGGTAATCTTTTCATAGAGCGGATAAAACCTGGTTTCGTGCGGATAGAATCCTTGCACGCCGGGATGAAATTTCGCGCCGATGGCTCCGAGTTCTTTAACGGCGCGTTCGATCTCTTCAACCGCGCGTTTGCCTTTCCAGGGGTCAACCGAAGCGAAAAAGACAAACTGTTCCGGGTAGGTTTTGACGATCTCTGCGACTTCATCATTGGTAAGCGGCGGAAGTCCGGTTGCAGTCTCGGCATCCCAGGCGAGCAAGACGCCGAGAAGATCAAGAGCTTGATAATTGGCGGCAACCTCGCTCATATCGCGCACCGGAACCGTGGTGCGAAAGAATTTTTCGGCAGCGAGTTTGAAGGTGCGAATCGCCCCATCCAAAAAACTGCCCGTCGGCAAATGCACATGCATATCAATCGCTTTTGGCATAAATTACTCCTGATTCGCAGGATAATTCATAGCAAATCCTGTGAGGTTGAAGTTACGCTTGCGCCAGGCGATTTCACCGCCGAGGCGCAGAGAACACGCAGAGGAAAACGCTCATAACCTATCTGTCGGCTTTCCTGCAAAATCCAACGCCGATTCAAAAATTTAAGCCACAGCTTACCTCACGCTTCATAAATTTTCACGCTTGAAAATTCAATCGAAATTCAAACGCGCCAATTTACTTTGCGCCAGGTAATCTGTGGCTCAAACAATCGTGCTTTAATTACCGCGAGGTTTAATTGCCTGCGGCTTTGGCATTCACGACCTGACCCGGTAAAGGTTTGCGCGGCAACTTCTGGTCGCGCATCGCTGTGTTATAGACGAACGCCGCCATAATGATTGCGGCTTGTTTCATATCGTCTTCCTGAATGCGGTCATAAACGTCTTGTGTCGAATGATGGGTGCGCGTGTCGTATTCAACCGTGTCTTGAATGAACTGGAATCCGGGAAGTCCTACCGCATCATAAGCCAAGTGGTCTGTGCCGCCGGTATTGGAAATCGTTAGCGTCGATGCGCCCATATCTTTGAACGGCGCAAGCCAGGCGCGGAAAATCGTGCGGACGCCTTCATTGCCCTGCATATAGACGCCGCGAATTTTGCCCGTACCGTTGTCGAGATTGAAATAGCCCGCGAATTTGTCGTGTTCGGGTTTGATTTCAAAAGTCGGCGTTGAAGGTTGCGCCTGCCCGCCGCCTGCGCCCGGAGGTCCGCCGAATTGATTGGCTCCGGCGTCCGTGCGTCTGCCGAAATGTTGCGCAACATAAGCGCGTGAACCAAGCAGTCCTTGCTCTTCGCCGCTCCAGAGTGCCACGCGAATCGTGCGACGGGGTTTGAGTCCCGAAGCCAGGATAATGCGAACCGCTTCCATTGCCACAGCGCAGCCCGCGGCATTGTCGGTAGCGCCAGTGCCGCCGTGCCATGAATCATAGTGCCCGCCAAGCATCACGATTTCGTCTTTCAAATCGGTGCCGGGGATTTCCGCGATAACGTTGTAATCGTTCAAATCCTGGTCATAATACTTTGCCGCAACGTTGACCTCCATTTGCACAGGCGTGCCTTTTTCGATGGCGCGCGCCATGCGGTTATAATGTTCGACCGAGACAACGATTTGCGGAATGACTTCAGGCGCATCTTTGTCACGAACATTTTTACGCTGATTCGGAGGCGTATCCTGCGGATAAGGCAGAGTGGCGGATTGAACGAACAGGTTGCCGCCATCGCCGCGACCGGGTTCAAGAACGACGGCTGCGCCTTCCTGAACGCAGAAGAGCAATTTCTTGTTGTTCAACGCCTGCTCGGCGCGCATGCGTTCAAAGCGCGCCTGTTGTTCGGGACTCAACTGGAAAGCCTGATTGCCGCCGCGTCCGCCGCCTGCCGGTTGGGCGTTTGCCATTTCCAGCAAATCCTTATCGGTCATACGCGCGCCTTCGGGTTCAAAGTGAGCTTTCACTTCGCGCGCCGAGCCAAGCAGGACAATCGCGCCTTTGAGTTTGCCTTTGTACTTTTCAAAATCGGCATCGTTTTTAATATTGAGATAAACGACTTCGCCGCGCACCGTGCCTTTGGTGCTTCCTGACCAGGCTTTCGGATAAGCGATAACCGGGCTGAAGGTGGGTTTGAGCATACTGATTTGGAAATTTTCGAGTGACCAACCGCGCCCGAATGGTCCCCACGATTCAAGCCGGGCATTTTGTAAACCGAGTTCGGTAAATTTCTTTTTCGCCCATTCCTGCGCGCCTCTGAGTTGCGGTGAACCCGTAAGCCTGGGGCCATGCACATCTGTCATATAACTTAAAAATTCCATGACTTTGGAATTTTTTGTGCCTTCATCTTTAATTTTGGTTATCGCCTCAAGGTCAACCTTCTCTTGCGGCGCGACCGATTGCGCTTGCAAGGCTGCACCGGGCAGCAGAAAGCTGACGACTAATAAAGCGACAGTCGCATATCTTCTAAACATAGTTCCTCCGATAATAATAAATTCGTGATGTCTCAAAATGTGGCTAAAAACAGAGTACCGCTTTGCTGGTTTAACGGTTACTGATTTTCTTTCGTCTTTGAAAAAGCAGCATAGCACTACTTGTATGGATTGGCGAATCAGCAGGGCAGATGGACTAACCCTTTATGAGGTTGAGCGTCGATCTCTGACCGACGGAGTGCGCGGTTAAGACGACCGTGCTAAGGATAAGTTATCGGGTGGCGCGTGTTTTTGTCAGTTGAAAAAGAAAAAGCCCTGCTTTGTGAAGCAGAGCTTTTTCCGATGTTCGGAAGAATGGATTGAATTAGAATCCGCCCATTCCGCCGCCGCCCGGCATTGCCGGCGCTTCTTTCTCTTCGGGAATTTCCGAAATCAACGCTTCGGTCGTAAGCAGCAGACCGGCGATTGAAGCAGCGTTTTGCAAAGCTGAACGCGACACTTTGGTCGGGTCAACCACGCCCATCGCCAGCATATCGCCAAAGTCGCCGCTTTCGGCATTGTAGCCGTAGCTTGAGGCTTTATTGGAGCGCACTTTTTCAACCACGACTGCGCCTTCCTGTCCGGCGTTGCCAACAATCTGACGCAACGGTTCTTCCAAAGCGCGTTTGACGATGCCGACACCGATGTTTTCGTCTTCGCTTTCAAGCGTGAAGCCTTCCAAAGCTTTTTGCGCGCGGATGAATGCCACGCCGCCGCCCGGCACGATACCTTCTTCAACAGCTGCTTTGGTCGCATGCATGGCGTCTTCAACGCGGGCTTTCTTTTCTTTGAGTTCGGTTTCGGTAGCCGCGCCGACTTTGATTACGGCAACACCGCCGACCAGTTTCGCCAAGCGTTCCTGCAATTTTTCGCGATCATAATCGGAAGTGGTATCTTCGATTTGAGCGCGGATTTGTTTGACGCGACCATCGATTTCGGCTTGTTTGCCTGCGCCTTCAACGATGGTGGTGTTGTCTTTGTCAACGATGACTTTCTTGGCTTTGCCCAAATCCTGAACCGTGATGCTCTCCAATTTAATGCCCAAATCTTCGGTGATGGCTTTGCCGCCGGTGAGCACCGCGATGTCGCCAAGCATGGCTTTACGACGGTCGCCAAAACCCGGCGCTTTGACTGCGCAAACTTGCAACGTGCCACGCAGTTTGTTGACCACGAGGGTCGCCAAAGCTTCGCCTTCAACATCTTCGGCAATGATGAGCAAGGGTTTGCCTTGACGGGCGACCTGCTCAAGCAGGGGGAGCAAATCTTTCATCGAAGAGATTTTCTTTTCGTGAATGAGAATCAAGCAATCATCCAGAACCGCTTCCATTCTTTCTGCGTCGGTGACGAAATAGGGAGAGAGGTAACCTCTGTCAAACTTCATTCCTTCGACCACATCGAGAGAAGTTTCCAAAGTGCGTGATTCTTCAACGGTGATGACGCCGTCTTTGCCGACTTTGTCCATAGCTTCGGCAATCAGGTTGCCGATAGTGGCATCGCCGTTTGCGGAAATGGTTCCGACTTGCGCGATGGCGTCGCCTTTAACGGGTTTGGAAAGTTTGCGGATTTCTGTGACTACCTGTTCAACGGCTTTGTCGATGCCGCGTTTGAGCGCCATCGGGTTTGCGCCGGCGGCAACGGTTTTGACGCCTTCGCGGAAAATCGCTTGCGCCAGAACCGTAGCGGTAGTGGTGCCGTCGCCGGCTGTGTCAGAAGTTTTGCTGGCGACTTCACGCACCATCTGTGCGCCGGTGTTTTCCAATTTGTCTTCGAGTTCAATCTCTTTTGCGACCGTCACCCCGTCTTTGGTGATGGTGGGTGAACCGAATTTCTTTTCGATAACTACGTTACGACCTTTGGGACCGAGCGTGACTTTCACAGCGTCAGCCAAACGATTAACGCCTGCCAAAAGGCTGCGGCGGGATTCTTCGCCAAATGAAATCTGTTTTGCCATAATTTCTTACTCCTTTATCTCCTGTAAAAATTTATTTGCCTTTGCCTTTTGCTTTTTCGGCTTTTTCGATTACGCCGAGAATTTCATCTTCGCGCATAATGAGATATTCTTCGCCATCGAGTTTGATTTCGGTGCCGGAATATTTACCAAACAGGACGCGGTCGCCTTCCTGAACATCCAATGCAGCGTATTCGCCGCTATCGAGTTTTTTGCCTTTGCCGACGGCGATGACTTCGCCCTCTTGCGGTTTTTCTTTCGCCGAATCCGGGATGATGATGCCGCCACGAATCTGCTCGGCTTCTTCAATGCGTTTGATAATCACTCTATCGTGAAGTGGTCTGATGCTTGCCATCTGATTTTCTTACTCCTTTCTGAAATGTAATAGAACGTGGATAAATTGGCTTGAGCGCTATGTTGGAAATAATTTTGTTAGCACTCCTTTTCAAAGACTGCTAATTATATTTAGCGCTTATCAGTGTGTCAATCATGTTGATAAAAATATCTGAAAACTTGATAACGATATTGTCAGAAATGTGGGATTTTATGGAGTGAACAGGAACATCGGCAGATTTATGAGGGTTTTATTGTTGTTTTTTAAGAAAGATTAACTACATTGGAAACTAAATTTCTTGAGGTTCAGAGTAACGCCTTCAGGCGTGAGAGAAGAGCGATTCACGCATAAATGCGTAACTCTGAACGCTAAAGCAATATCAACTAACTTAGTTTCCAATGTATTAACCTTTGGCGGCAAAAATTTCTCAAGATTTCTTTTTCTTAGGGTAAAAAGCTTGATTACCTTTTTGAAGACGCTGCCTGTGCCTGAACTGCTGTGATAGCGATGACATCGCGTATGTCTTCGGCTTTGCAACCGCGCGACAGATCATTGGCGGGTTTGGCAAGTCCCTGCAAGATGGGTCCGATGGCGCTCGCGTTTGCCAGTCGTTCGGTGATTTTATAAGCGATATTTCCGGCTTCGAGGTTAGGGAAAATCAAAGTGTTGGCACGACCGGCAACAAAACTGCCGGGCGCTTTACTTTCAGCAATCGCCGGAATCAATGCCGCATCGACCTGCAATTCGCCGTCAATCAACAGGTGCGGCGCGCGCGCCTGCACGGTCTTGGTGGCTTCGATGACTTTATCTGCGAGGGGCGATTTGGCGCTGCCTTTGGTGGAAAACGAAAGCATGGCAACGCGGGCTTCGACGCCAAGCAGGGCGCGCGCCGAATCGCCCGCCGCAATAGCGATTTCCGCCAGTTCATCAACCGTCGGGTTGATAATCACGGCGCAATCGGCATAGATGAGCGCGCCCGCTTCGCCGAATTGGTTTTCGGGAAGCACCATCAAAAAGAAACTCGACACCACTTTGAGACCCGGTTTGGGTCCGATGCAACGCAGCGCCGAACTTACTGTGTGACCGGTGGTATGCGTCGCGCCTGAAACGCTGCCATCGGCGCGACCTTCGCGCACCATCATATTGCCGAAATAGAGCGGGTCGCGCATCTGCTCATGCGCTTCATCCAAAGTAACGCCTTTGGCGCGACGGGCTTCGTGATAACGCGCCGCATAAGTTTCAACATCACTTGAACGGCGATGGTCAAGGATGGAAACGCCTGTGAGATTGGCGCCGATTTGCGCGGCTTTTTCGCGAATAACCGCTTCCCGACCGATTAACGTAAGCCGCGCCAGCCGGTCTGCAAGACACAGGCTTGCCGCTTGAATGGTGCGTTCATCTTCGCCTTCTGGTAAGACGATGTGTTTCGGGTCGGAGGCAGCGCGGGCGCGAATCTTATCAAGAATGCTCATGTTCAGTCTCTCTCAAATTCAAGAAATGCGAAGGCGAATTGTAGCCCATTTATCATCTTCGAGCGAAATGAAAAAAGTTTACCGGCGATGAATAAGGAAAATGAAATTTAAGAATGCGGAAAAGCAATGCGGAACGCCAAAAGTTTAAAGCTTCTGCTTTTAATCGCTGCCTGGCGCTTCGTAATTGTTTACAAAAATAAAACCGCAACGGGGTTGAAGGTTTTGGATAGAATTGCGCGTGAACTCTCCCCAATCCACGCGCATCGTCTACCAACTTCAACAGCCGCTGCGGTATCTCGCGCGCCACCAAACCCGAAAGGCTTTTTCGGGCTGGTGTCCAAATTCAATTAATCCTCGCTGCCACTGCCGCTATCGGATTTCGGCGCAGTGACTTCGCTGAAAATATCGTTCAGTCCAAAACCTTCGCGCCGGTCAATATCGCGTTCGATGGCGCGAATCCTGGCTTGATGTGCCTGCACCTGCGTGGCAATTTTCAAGACATCGAGGGCGCGCATATCTTTGAGTTGGGTCTGCAAACTGACGAGTTGCATCTTGAGTGCATCCTGGTTGGCGGCATCGCTCTTTTCGATTTCAGCTTTCACCTGCGCTAAAAGCCCGGCGCGCAGTTCTTCGATTTGCGCCGCGTCAACTTTAGCTAAAGTTGACGGTGGATTGCCTGGGATATTGGTATTTCCGTTTGCCGCAATCGCCTGGTTTTTTCGCAAAATATCGGCAGTGAATGAAAAGCCGTTTTGACCGATGCTGATATTGATGCCGAGCACCGCGAAAATCAACAGCGCCGTCGCCACTGCGCCAAGCCCTTTTGCCCACAGCGGCATGACCAGCAACAACTCTTTTAATACGGAGAGGAACGAACGTTTCGGTTGAATGGATTCCGAGACCGATGCGCGGACGCTTGGCGCTTCAGTGATTTGCCAGAGTTGCAAAGACTGACGCACGCTTTCAAAAGCCGAAAGTTCCTGTTTGCAGGCGGCGCATTCTAAAACGTGCGACTCAAATCGCAGGTTCTCTTCGGGTGTTGATTCGCCGTAAAGATAGGTCACGAGCAGTTCGCGCATATTGCATGGCGTGGTGTTTTTTTCTTGAGTCATGGTTGGTCACTTCCTTTTTTCAAAACTTCCTGCATCGCTGGCGCGAGGCACAAGGCTTGAAGCAAAGCGTTAATCAAAAGCCGTTTAAACAGCCTCGCGCAAATGGGCAAGACGCTTTCTTAGTTCCGTGAGTCCGGTGTACATACGGGTCTTGACGGTCGAAAGCGGGATGCCGAGAATTTCGGCAATCTCATGAAATTTCAATCCTTCGTATTCTTTCATCACAATAATCTGGCGCATTTCCGGCGGCAGTCCCTGCAAGGCGCGACGCACCTGCGTGGTGATTTGTTCGCGTTGAATATCCTCGCTTAAATCATAATTTTCAATGGCGACTTCAAAGCCGTGCTCTTCGCGTTCCTGTTCGATGGAAAGCGCAGACTTGCTGCGCCCGCGCAATCTGGTGTTACAAATGTTGAGCGCGATGCGATAAATCCACGAAGAGAATTTAGCCTCGCCGCGAAACTTGGAGAGATTGCGATAAGCCGATAAAAAAGTCTCCTGAGTTGCGTCTTTAGCCTCTTCGTCGCGCCCCAGCATACGGAAAGTCAACCCGTAAATATGGCGTTCCCAACGGTAAACCAGAACATTGAAGGCTTCGGGTTCCCCTTCAAGAGTGCGCTCAATGATTTGCGTATCGCTTAAATCCAAGTTCTCGCGCCACCTGTCTGAATTTCTTAAACACCATCCGCTACAGCTTTATAGACTGTAAGCCGATGTAAAAAGTCGGAAAAATTTTACCCTCGACGAAATTGCGGCAACTACGCTGGTAACGTATGATAAATGAGTCGCACAAGCAAGGGCGCTGTTTAGAATTCAATTAAGCTTTTCCCCCTAAATAGAGTTTCAAGGATGATTCTTTCCAGCGTTGGAATTCTCAGTTCAATATTCTTCTGGAGGAAAACTCATGAAAATTATTACCAACTTGTTTTCTCTGATGTTGTTGTTATCCTTTGCGGCAATTGCCGCTTCCGCAGAAGGGCGCAAAGATGAGGTCGAACGATTGAAACGCGCCACAGAAGTTTTCAAAGAAATAATGAAAACGCCCGATAAAGCTATTCCCGATGATCTGCTTGACCGCGCCGAATGTGTTGCCATCGTGCCCGGATTGAAAAAAGGCGGACTCGGCATCGGCGGCAAATATGGCAAAGGTTTAGTGATGTGCCGAACCGCTACGAGAAAATGGAGCGCGCCATCTTTTCTTACGGTTGAAGGCGGCAGCATCGGCTTGCAAATCGGCTTTCAACAAACCGATGTGGTGATGTTAATCATGAATCGTCGCGGCATGGAACGCTTGGTTGGCGATAAATTCACGGTGGGCGCGGATGCCTCTGCTGCCGCTGGACCCGTCGGGCGCAATGTCTCTGCGGAAACCAATGTTCGACTGGATGCGGAAATTTTAACTTACGGACGTTCTAAAGGATTATTCGCGGGACTGACGCTCAATGGCGCGGTCGTTAAGCAGGACAAAGACGATAACCGCGATTTTTATGGCAAAGAGATGGATGCCAAAGCCATTTTGTTCGATAACACGGTGCCAATGCCTGTAGAAGCCAAACCGCTTGCCGCGGCTATTGCTCACGAATCACCGAGAAAAACCAAATAAATTTATCGCAGAAAAATAAAGAAAGGCTGCCAGCAATAAAACGCTGGCAGCCTTTTCTCTTGGCAATTTCCATAACCCTTAACGACGTGCCGCAGCTTTCCTGAGCATCGCATCGCGTTTAGCTTTAAATTCGGTTCCCGGTTTCCACTCAGGGAATTTTAAAGTGTTCGCTACCCGAAGTCCGACAGTAAACAACAACTGCACATCTTCGACAGCGCCCGACAAATCCCAATCCGGTTTTACCTCGTCCGTGGGTTTGTGATAATCGTTTGCCGTGTACTCTTCGCGTTTTTTCATGCCGTAATCTGCGGGTTTGCCGATGAATTCGATACCTTCGCTGGGGTCGAGCGCAGGCACCCCCTGCTTGGCAAAATTGAAATGGTCGGAGCGATAGTAAAAGCCTTTTTCAGGTTCGGCATCGGGTCTCAAATATCTGCCCCTTTCCGCCGCCGCCTGTTTCAACACATCATCGAGCGTCGAATTGCCAAGCCCGATGACCGTGAAATCTTTGGTGCGTCCCCATTGATTGAGTCCGTCAATGTTGATGTTGGCGACGGTCTTTTCCAAAGGATAAAGCGGATTTTCGGCATAGTATTTCGAGCCAATCAAACCGCGCTCTTCGGCGGTGACGAACAAAAAGAGAATCGAGCGTTTCGGCGGCGCAGGCAAGGCTTTGAATGCCTGAATGAGTTCCAGAAGCGCCGCGCACCCTGTCGCGTTATCCAAAGCGCCATTATAAATTTTGTCGCCTTTTTCATTGGCTTCGCCGATGCCGAAATGATCCCAGTGCGCGGTGTAGATAACATATTCGTTTTTGAGTTTCGCATCCGACCCTTCGAGTTTGCCAATGACATTTGCCGAATTGATGTAGCGCAGTTGCTGTTCAATTTTAAGCGACGCCTGAGCCTTCAAATCGACAGGTTTGAAATCGCGACGAGTGGCGGCTTTTTTCAAATCATCAAATTCCTGACCTGCGGCGCGAAACAAGCGTTTGGCTGCGTCTGTAGTAATCCAGCCTTCGACATTGACGCGCGACATATTTTTATCTTTGGAAACGATGTCGAAATTTTCCGAAGAGAAACTACCCTTAGGCACTGACCACGGATAACCCGCCGGGCCATTTTCGTGAACGATGAAAATTCCCGCTGCGCCTTTTTGCGCGGCAATTTCATATTTATAAGTCCAGCGACCGTAGTAGGTCATTGCCCGACCTTTAAACATTTTGTCATTGAGTTTCGACGAGTCGCGCGGGTCAGCAACCGCAGGGTCATTGACCAGCATGACTAAAACTTTACCGCGCACATCCATGCCTTTGTAATCGTCCCAGCCATATTCGGGAGCAACCACCCCGTAGCCGACGAAAACCATATCGGCTGCATCGAAACCGGTTGATTCAACGACGCGAACCGTGCGGGCGATGAATTCGTCGCCGCCATTGAGGTGCCAGCTTGTCGAAGCGTTATGAATTTTAAGCCGCGCGGTCTGCGGCGTGGTGATGCCAACCAGCGGCACTTTTTGAATGTAAGTGCCATCGGGGTTGCCGGGCGCAAGCCCGAACTTTTCGCTTTTGCGTTGCAGATAACCCACAGCCATCTCTTCGCCGTGTGTTCCCGGCGCGCGCCCTTCAAATTCATCCGAAGAGAGGGTGCGCGTGTGATTGAGCAAATCTTCGGCGGAGATGGCATCATAAGCCGCCTGCGGAATCGGCGGAATCACCTGTGGCGGTGCGCTCCTGGTTGTGCGTTTTTGGGCTACGCCTGATAGCGTCAATGTGAAAATCAACAGAATTGAAAATGCCGAAAGAATGAATCGTTTCATGTGATGGTTTGCCTCCAGTGTTTTAAATATCGGTCGGTTGCCAAACAGTAATGCTGTTGACATTCGTGAAATCCGCATCGTGGGTGACGATGTTTGCAATGCCAAATCTTTGAGCGCAAGCGAGGTTGATTGAATCATTAACAAAAAGCCCGTACCCTATTTGCTTTTAGCTTTTTAATCGGCTGTCCGGCAGAAATTAGACCTTTAGTCAAAGCTTCGCTGGTCATACGCCGATGTAAGACCTCTGCAAGAATTGTAGTAGTCACCTGAGCATTTACTTCGTTGCGAGCCACCCGCCTCAAAAAACCTGTGCAATCAGCGGAAGAATTGCTGAGGTGATACAGGAAAATATTGGCGTCTATTAATAGTGATGTGGATGCTGGAATCAGTTTAATATCCACACAATTCCTCATCTTCGGCTAACCAGATAATGGTTTCCCTGTCTAACCCTTTAATTCTTCCCCGTGTCCGCTCAACTGCATCTAACGCTTGCCGCTTTTTCTCATCATCAGCTGTTTGAAGCTCTTGACGTAATTCATCAATGAGTTGCTGCTGTTGCTCTACAGGCAATTGACGCGCTGCATTTAACACGGATTCAAAACTTGTTGCGCTCATAAGTTTTACCTCACATGCTTATTTTCCGCTGGTCATTATAGCATTGAACAGGAAGGGAAGCGTGGCAACGCTTTGACCGCGATATTGCGGGCGAAACGCGAACATCACGATGCGCCCTTTGCCGCGTCGAACTTCAACGATTGCTCCTTTACCGGCAATCTTTTCATTGCCGAGCAACCATCCCGAAAGCAGGATTTCTTTGGCATCGACAAAGCGCGCCACGACTTTCGCTTCATCACCGGTGACCTCAAATGCGGGACCCGTCTCTACCCAGGCGATGCTTTCGTCAGTGGTGCCTGCAAGCGTCGGCGCGTTTGCCGTGAGCGGACTTGTCGCATCGAATTTGATTTTTAAGATCGAGCCGGGACAATAAAAATCTTTCGGAGGAATGCCACCGAGGACGTTACGAACCGGCGCGTTTAAATATTCGATAGCGAATTCCGAAGCGTCATTCAACGTAATAATCGTGCCGCCATCTTCGACGAATTTCTTTAGCGATTCAACACCCACACTCCCTGCACCACCCGCGAGTTCTTTCGGGTAGCGCGAAGCGGATAAGCCGTTGAAAATTGCTGCGGCGCTCTGGTCGGGGAAGACAATGCAATCGAATTTCGCGCGCAGATTGCCCGCGCGAATCTCGGCGTCGAGTAATGATTTGTAAGTGAATTTATTTTTGTACTGGTCAAATACCCAGCGCGTCCACCCTTCATCCATTGAGGCAGCATAGCTTTTGTAAAGCGCGACCCGTGCTTTGGAAGGAATTGAATTTAGTCCTCTAGCTCCAGCAATATTTGATTGTTTAGGCAATGTGAAAGGTTTGTTGACCGCAACAACATTTACTCCCATCAACAACGGTAAAGTGTGTGCTGTTACATCATAAGGCCGAATTGGCGGACCTCCTGGGTATTGTCTCAAGTCAGGATATTGTTGTCTTTCAAGTAATGTTTTTGCGAATGCGCCATATGGCTGTGCCATTGGAATGACTAAGGTGCCCTCTGGATATTGTTTATCATTTGCTACAAAGGCTGAATTGGCTTTAATTATCTCAACAGCGCCTCTTTCCAAAATTGCGAGCATTCTATCCAATCCATCAAGTTTCCAATTATTTTCTTGAGCAACAGGCGGAATCAAAAATGCAAAAGGTTCGCTGTCTTTGCGTTCGCGCACCGCCTCTTTGCCGACTTTGTAAAAATCGCTCACCCAGCGTTCGCGATAACGCGCCGCATTTCTCATCAAAGCAAACGCCCCCGATTGTTGATAATCAACGATGTTTGCGAGTTTCCACACGCCGCCCGACCACGGCACAGGGTAATTCCAACTGCGTTTTTTGGTATCGACATTGACCTGTGGGGTTTGTCTTTCAAACGGCACAGTCGTTGGCGATGCGAGCCTTGCCGATGCCGTTTCGCTCAGAATGCGTATACCGCCGTGATAATGTTGATAAGCCCGTGCAGGCGTCCACGCATCATAGACGCCGTTAATCACCACACCGGCTTTGCCTTCGCTGGTCATCTCCCAAGCCATCGACGTGCCCATGAAATTGACGCCCGCTTGAATGAGCGGCGGCACGTTCGGTTCCCACGGTTCAACATAGGGCGGAATAAAAAATCGCGAACCGGTTTCCCCCTGTTGATGAATGTCGTGGACGATTTGCGGATGCCAGACGTTGTGAATTTTATCGACCGTCAGTTGGGTTTCAACTTGCGTAAAGGCGTACCAGTCGCGGTTGTTGTCGTGGCCTGTATAGTGATGATAAAGCTCTGGCGGGCCTGTGCCCTCGGCAGGTGTGCCAAGAGTTTTGTCATACCAGTTTTTGACAATATCAACGCCATCGGGATTCAAAGACGGTACAAGCAAGATAATGCATTTGTCTAAAATCTCGCGCACCTCCGCTTCATTACTCGATGCCAGCCGATAAGCGATGTTCATCGAAACGAGATTGGCGCCGACTTCGGTTGAATGAATACCGCAAGTGATTAAAACAATCGTTCGCCCTTCGGCAATCAGTTTTTCAGCTTCCCTATCGTTGCTATTAAAAGTTCGCGGGTCGGCAAGCAGCCGTTGAATCTCTTTATAACGCGCCAGCTTTTTTAAATTTTCCGGCGAAGAAATGGTCGCCAGCGTAAACGGTCGCCCAAGCGTCGTTTTGCCCAACTCTTCAAACATCACGCGGTCGCTTGCCGCGTCGAGTTTTTTGAAATAATCAACAAACTGCGCCCAGCTTGCGAGTTTGTAATCCTCGCCCGGCGTAAAGCCGATAACCTCACGCGGCGCAGGTACAACGATTTTTGACGCCGTAGTTGATTTGGTTTGCGCCTGTGCGGAGAGGTTCGTTGCAATGCCTGCGAAAAACAGAATGGTCAAAAAGAAACAAAGCTTTTTCAATAAAACCGGCATAGAGATTTTCCTTGCTCTGAAATTTGCAAAAGATATGTCCACTGATCATTGAATCGAAGCGATGAAAAAATTTTTACCACCGTTGAAGAAGACAGGGGGAAAGGGAGACAGGGGGAAAGGGAGAAGGGGAGACAGGGAGAAAGGGAGAAAGGGAAAGAATAAATATTCCGTTTCTTTTATAAGTGCGCAAAATTTTCTCATTATGATTTACATCGAAAACCGAGCCACATACTTTCCCTTTCTCCCCTTCTCCCCTTCTCCCCTTCTCCCTTTCTCCTCTTCTCCTCTTCTCCTCTTCTCCCTTTCCCCCTGCTTAATTCTCGGTGCGGAAAAAGATTGCGCCGCCTGCCGCTACCCACACATGCTTTTCATCGGCTCCCTGAATTCTGAAAAACGGAATGTCCTGTTCAAAAGCGGTGGTTTCCGAAAGCCAGCGTTCGCCGCCGTCAACCGTGTAGTAAATGTAATGTCCGTAATCACCCAGACACCAACCGGTTTTGCCATTGGCGAAATAGACATCTTTGAAGCCGAAACTTTTACCGATGTGGCGTTTCGTCCAGGTCGCGCCGCCGTTATTGGTCGCAAGAATGCGCCCTTCGGTGTTATCACCCGATATGGCTGCGGCAAACCCGTTTTCCGCATCAGGGAATTGCACCCCGATGATGCGGAATTTTTTTGAGCCTTCACCGAGAATATCGAGTTGCGCGCCTTCGCCCGGTTCGAGTTCGCTTTTTTGCGCGTCCCAACTGCGCCCGGCGTCTGTGGTTTTATAAATCGAACCTTTTTGTCCCGCGAGCCAGCCGGTGGTCTTGTCGAGAAAATAAATATCGCCGACGCTGAACGCCAGACGCCGAACCGATTGCCAGGTTTTGCCGCCGTCCGTTGTGGCTAATAAATCGCTGGGGTCGCTATCGACGAGTTTCTTGTCGTCTTCGTTTTCCTCTTCTTCGTCTTCCGGGGTAAGCGAAGTGCCGCCAATCCAGCCGTTATTTTCATCAATGAAGCCGACGGCTTTGGGAGTCAATTTGATGGGCAGTTTCATTGCATCCCAATTCACACCGCCATCGGTGGTTTTTAACACCACGCCTTCGTTTTTACTGTTCAGCCCGACAAGCCAACCGGTCGATTCGCTGACGAAACTCATGGCATTGATGCCCAGGATGCTCATATCGGGGCGGGTGATTTCGTTTTCCGTCCAGGTCGCGCCGCCATCTGTGGTGCGTGTGAAGATGCCGACGCGGGTGTCGGGTTGTTTCGGAACATCGCCCGCCGCGTAGACGACTTTCGTTGACAGCACCGCCAGACAGGTGTAGGTGTAAGCTGCAAGATATAACCCTTGAACGCCTTTGGCGGCGGGTGATCGCCACTGGGCAACCCAGCGCCCGGCTCTGGCAGTTGGTTGATTCTGTTGATTGCTGTTTTGGGTTGGCTGTTGTTTACAATTTGCAGCCGTAAATAGAATGACAATGAGCAATGAGAGCAGCGTGATTCGCTTACGCATTAAGATTCCCCTTGTTTTATAGCAATAAAATATGAAGAGCGAGATATTAGCAGCGCGCGGTCTGGTGAGTCTAGGATGCTGAGAAAGCCTGGTACGGCGAACGTTCCGCTGCCCTTGGGCAGCCGGTAGTCGTTCAAAAAACCGGAAGCCATTTGCTCCTTGAATCGCTGCTTGAGGTTTTGCTGAGTGGCACAGGTTGTCCGCTCAACTGACCAGCCAGGTCGCAAACCGCATCCAGGCATCCGTCCCTGCCAGCATTAAACGCAAGGGTTGCGACGCAATGATCAACAGCGTGCCCCATATAAAGGCTGGGTGCAGCCGACGATTCATGATGGTGTCATAAGCCACACAGGCAAGCACAACCAAATCGGTTAATCCGAAAAACACCAGTGGCCCGCCGGTTTCGATGAATTGTAACGGGATGCGCGCGATAGCCGGCGTCAGCAGATTAACTGCGCCAAGCAGCATCAGGCGTTTGTGTGTATCCAGGCGGCGACGATAGTAGAGCGCCGTTGCGATGAGCAGCGTAAAGACCGCCATATCGCCCAGCGGGATGGCGAGAAAGACGAGCGGCGGAGGACCCGGAGAAGCCCCGCGCGCCGCCGCGGCAATTGCCGTGAGCACGCTTACCAATACAATCAGCGCGGCTAAAATCGCGCCTGCCACTCCCATTCGCTGATGCCACCTGGTGCGGCGGGCGGCGACCAGCCAGACCTGCGCGATAAACAGCGCCACCCACAAGGTCATCACAATCCCATGCGCATGCACCAGCAAGCCGGGCAATGCCGGGCTATCGAACAAACCTTTCAGATAGTATGTCCGGGCAAACCCCAGCAGGACGATAAGCGGAATGAGAATCGCAATACTCAGGTATAAGCGGCGTTCCTTAACGCGGGCATTATGAAGCGGATTTACTGCCATAGCTGTCCTCCATCTTTTACTGATGACTGCATCATTAATCCGGGTTCAGGACGCCTGACAGCGCCTGGCAGTCCGGTAAGTCACAATTTAAGAAAATCAATTGATAGTTTTCCCGAAGGTCGAAGACGGCAAACCGAAAAAGATTTGCCGGATTAAAAAATCGAAATGCCCGAACAAATCGCCCCGCCTTTTTTACCGGAAAAGTCTATGCGGATTTGTCCGTTGCTGTCCGGCCACACATTTCGACGCGCGACGGGACGGGCATTGAGCATTCCAGCCTGTTTCAAGAGATTGGAATTCTGCAAAATCGTTTTGCCATTGATGGCAATCGTTAGCGCCCGCTTCTTGCTGAATTTTTGCGAGAGTTCCGCAAGATACAACTTCACCGTGTAACTGCGCCCGGCAGCGACCTGTGCCGTGTAAGTGAAAGTCCCTTGTCGGGCGCTTTGATAGAGCGCCTGATTGGTGGTGCCGTTAATGAATTGGTCAGTGGTAATTACTTTGCCGCCGTCAAAATTTCCGTCCGCAGCAAATTGCAAATTATTACCCATCGGCACCAGCGAACCGCCACAATTGACGCGAAACGACGCCGGATGTGTCAATTGCATGGTCGAATGATTCAACATCACGCTGACGATATTAAAGAAACGACCAGGGTCGGTTTCAAAATTTCCCGAAAAGGTATAATTGCCAACCGCAATGTCAACCTTGTCGTCGAGATTGAAATCCGCAACCGCCGCCCATCTTGACGGTCCTTCGGTTTCAAAAAATTGCGGAGCCGAAAACCCGCCGCGCCCGTCACCCAAAAGCACCGAACAGGTCATGCCTTTGGCGCTTGTCGCGATGATGTCGGATTTGCCATCGCCATCGAAATCCGTGAGCACGATACCGAAAGGCCAGATGTCGCCCGTGCCGTATTGACGCGGCGCTGTAAACGTTCCATCGCCATTGCCGAAAAGCGCCGAAATATTATTGGAATAAGCCGATGAAGTGATGATGTCCAACTTGCCATCGCTATCTATATCGTGAACGACGGCAAAGCCCGTCAGTTGACCGACGCGATAGATGCGCGGTGGCTCAAAGCTCGCAGCATTTTTTTCGCCTTTATTGAGAAAGACCGCTACGCGCCCGTCAAAGGTATCGCTCGGCACTACCATATCATTGCGCCCGTCACCGTTGAAATCGCCGAATTCGACGGCGCGTGGTTGCATGCCTGCGGTTGCAGGAATCACTGTGGGTTGAAAAAAAGTGCCGTCGCCGACGCCCATCAGTAAGGTGATGGCGTAGCTATCGAAATTCGCCACGGCAATATCGGGAATCGTATCGCCATTCAAATCGGCAACCGACGAAGACCATGCATCATTGGCGGCATAGGCTACGGGTTCGGCAAAGGTGCCGTCCTCTTTTTGTAGAAATACGGAAACGGTTCGACCATCTTTATTGGGAACGATAATGTCCAATCGTTCATTGCTGCGCAAATCGGCTGCCGCGATGCCGTAAGGTTGATTGCCATCGCCTACCGGCAAGGTTTGCGCGAGTGTGAACGTGCCATCGCCTTTGCCATAAAACACGTCGAGGGTTTGCGATTGATAGAGCTGGTAGGTGCCAAGGTTGGCGACCACCAAATCGGGAATTTCATCGCCGTTCAAATCTTCTGCGGTGATGCCGCGCGGTCCCAGTCCTTTCACCTGCAAATTGGTACGCGCAAAGGTGAGAGCGGTTGACTGAGCGCGCGCAGAGAAATTGGAAAGCGTGATGAGCGAAACAAAAACCGCAAGCGTCATTAGCACACACACGACTTTCGTATGTCGCAAAAATAGACGGGAGATTTGTGACATGCCCACTCCTGATACTGCCTGGTGATTTTAGAAAGGCAGAGGTTTAATAGCATCGCAGGAAATTCATTGTCAAGATGGACGGTTTAAGCGTGGGCATTTGAAAGTTCGCCGTTGCCGTTAGGCGTTTAAGGATTTGCCGTCACCTGAAAAAAACTTCAAATAACCAACCGTCAAATATTTCGAGAGCGCGTTTAATCTTTTGTTAAAAAACTCAGCCAAGCCTCATTGCCGAACCTCAGCGGCAATTATAGAATGCGCCCTATGAAAACCTTTTACGATCCGATTGAACCTTATGAAACCGGAATGCTTCGCGTCTCTGATTTGCACACCCTCTACTTTGAACAATGCGGCAACCCGGAAGGCAAACCGGTAGTCTTTTTGCACGGCGGACCGGGCGGCGGACTGGCTGACGACTATCGTCGCTTCTTTGACCCGGAAGCCTATCGCATCATCCTGTTCGACCAACGCGGCAGCGGGCGCAGCACGCCTTACGCGGAACTCAGAGAAAACACTACCTGGGATTTGGTTGCCGACATTGAACGTTTGCGCCGGCATTTGAGCATCGCCGGTTGGGTGGTTTTCGGCGGTTCGTGGGGCAGCACGCTGGCGCTCGCTTACGCAGAGACCCACCCGGAACGTGTAAAAGCCCTGGTGCTTCGCGGCATCTTCCTGCTTCGCAAAAAAGAGTTGGACTGGTTCTATCAAAAAGGCGCGGACGCGGTGTACCCCGACGCTTGGGAGTCGTATGTCGATTTCATTCCCGAATCGGAGCGCGGCGATATGATTGCGGCTTATTACAAACGCCTCACGAGCGATGATGAAGCGACGCGCTTTGCCGCGGCGCGCGCGTGGAGCATCTGGGAAGGCAGCACCTCGAAACTTTTTCCCGACCCGAATTTGATTAATGATTTCGGCGCGCCTGAAAAAGCCGTCGCGCTGGCGCGCATCGAATGCCACTACTTTTTGAACAAAGGTTTTCTTGAATCGGAAGATTACCTGTTGAAAAATGTCGATAAAATCCGCCACCTTCCAACAGTCATCGTGCAAGGGCGTTATGACATGGTCTGCCCGATGATGAGCGCCTGGGAATTGCATAAAGCCTTCCCCGAAGCCGAACTCCACATCACTCCCGACGCCGGACATTCGGCTTTTGAAAAAGGCAACACCAGCGCGCTGATCGAAGCGACAGATAAATTCAAAGAGTTGTAAGTTGGCCAAGAGAATCATGAAAAAGAAATATTCAGTCACTTTTCAATCATCTTCATCCCCGATAACAGAGTATGTAACAAAATTCGGGGGACAACCGGTTTGGCTTACAGAACCTCAATGGCCGATTAGCCGAGCAGCAAATGTGCCAATGATGTTTATTTGTCAAATCGCGCTGGCGCACGAATTGTTTGGCGATATTCCTGGCAAAATGGCTTATGTGTTCATGAAAAGTGATGAAGAAGAAAATAGTGGAGAGACTTGGAATCCTGACGCTGGAGAAAATGCCGTTATTATCCAACCCGATGGCATTTGTGAAGTTGAAACCCAACCTCTCAGTGAAGGCCCAACATTGCAAAACTCGACCAATAGCGAAGGCTGGAAACCGGTTGAATATTTAGCGTCCTTGGAAATTGGGGAAGACCCTGATTTCATTGCCGCGTCGGAATTATGGGAATTACCCGAAGACGAGCGCGAAACGTATCAACATGCTTTAGAAGGAACCAAGATTGGCGGGACGCCGGGCTTCATACAATCCGATGAATTTCCTGAAGGTGGGAATTGGAATTTGCTCTTGCAACTAGACCCTGATGACAAGTTTTTTTATATAAATTTCGGTGATGCTGGAATAGGCTATGCCTTTATTTCGGAAGATGGGACAAGAGGAAAGTTGTTGTGGCAATGCGCCTGAGTCAAATCTAAAAGGTATCGGAGAAAATAATGTCGAAATTTATTGCCTGTGCAATCGTCTTTATTTTTGTTGTCGCGCAACTGTTGTTTCCTTCGCAACCGGTGAATGCCGCGAAGGATGATTTGAAGGTCGGGGTTGCTGCTATCCCAATCACGCCGTTTGGAAAAAACGCAGAGTGGGACGGCACGATTACCGATTCGGGCGTCTGGGGCGAACGTTTTACTGACTTGAATAAAAATAATCGCTGGGACGCGGGCGAAGCCTTTGAAGATGACGAAGGCAACACGGTGCTTGATGCCGGTTCAAAAGGCAAATACGACGGCATTTTTTTAGCGGGCTTTGGCGACAATCGCATCGCCACCGGCAAAGCCGATGATTTGTGGGCGCGCGCCATCGTCCTGGAATCGGGCGCAACCCGCATGGCTATCGTTTCGATTGATGTCATCGGCTACTACTCGAAGATGGCTTATTACGGGCTTGAAGAAATTAAGAAACTGATTTCGCCAAAACTCGGCATCGCGGAAATTCTCATCACCTCGACGCACAATCACGAAGCCCCCGATACCATCGGGGCGTGGGGCGTTCACGGACTAAGCGATGGCAAGTATCCGAAATACCTGCGCTTCATTGACCGGCAAATCGCCAAAGCTGTCACCCAGGCGGCAAGCCATACGCAACCCGCGAAGTTGAAACTTGGTCGCACCAATCCGCAAGAGTCGCCTGCGATTGCCGGCATGCAAACCCGCACCCACGGACGCCCGCCAGTGTTTTTCGATGAAGAGATGCGCGTGATGCAATTTGTCACTACCACGGGCAAGATGCGCGACAAAACCATTGCAACCATCGTGCAATGGAACACTCACCCGGAATCGATGGAAGACAAAAACACCTTAATCACTTCCGACTTTCCGCACGCGGTGCGCGAGACGGTTGAAAAAAAATATGGCGGCACCTGTCTTTACATCAGCGGCGACATCGGGGCTGCGGAAATCATCGGCGACTCGAATACCAAAAACCATGACCGCATCCGTTTCGACGGCAAAGATTTTCCGCTCAAAGAGACGAACCATCGTCCGGCATTCACCATTGAACGCACCTATGCCATCGGGCGCGACATCGCCAAAGCCGCGATTTATGCTATCGACAAAGGCGAATGGAGCGCGGTCGCAAAAATTGATTTGAAGAAAGCCGAGCTTCGCGTGCCGATGGATAACAAAGGCTATGTGTTGTTGCAACAAAAAGGTGTGCTCGATAATCCGGCTGACAATTGGCAAGAGGTGCAAACCTGGGTTTATTTAATTACCATGGGCGACGCGCAAATCATCACCACGCCGGGCGAACTCTTTCCCGAAGTCTTCTATGGCGTCGAAAAATACGGGCGCAAAGATTGCCCCGAAGCCAACACCGGACGCCCCGCGGAACCCGGCGTGATTGACCGTATGACCAAAAAATACAAATTCGTTTTGGGACTTTGCCCCGATGAATTCGGCTACCTGGTGCCGGGCTATGATTTCATGCCGCCGTCATTTGGACTCAAAGGCATGCAGCAAGCCGTAGACCCTTGCAAACAGAATAAAGTGCCGAATCATTATCACGAAACCAATGCGGCAAGCTCTAATCTGGCGCCCGCCTGGGCATGTATTGCCCGGCAACTCCTCGACGGCACAATGCCCGATGTGGCGGCTTGTCAAAAAAAACCGTAGACCGGCAAAAACGCTTTCACCATAGGCTTTTCGGTTGAGCATCGGCTAGACCCTCGCGGGACTAGCGAGGGTTCCCAGAAGAGCTATATATTTTTTGACAATTGACTATGACGTGATAATTTCAATGCGCGTTCAGACAAAGCAACTTTCAAGAGAGGAATTAGCTGATGCATCCCAAAAAGGTTCTTTCGAGTCTTTGGTTCGTGAACGAAGTCATAAGCAAAAAGCAAACATATTACGTGTACGAAGGCGTAGAGCACTATGTGTTGGTGACAGTAAACAAAGGCAGGAATACATACAACTTCAACGTCGTTTCCGAAGAGGCTTGCGAGTATATAAAGAAACTCTTTGCTGGAAAGAGCAAAATTACTGGAGCCGAGGTTTTAGAGAAATCAAGGAAGCCTGCGCTTATAAAAGATCGCTTTGAATGTCTTGTACACACTATGCGCTATTGGTGCGGCGAGAATTGATACCCGATACAAAAGCAATACCCTATTCTTTAATATTCACAAATTGAAATAAAACGGAATGTTCTGTCCTTTCAAGCCGGGTCTAATCGCGTGCAGCCGAGTGCGCGAAGCGAGTTTTGAATGGTTCCTGCCAGTGCTGCTCGCGCGCCTGCTGAACGCGGGCGTTATGCGAAACCTGATTGACTCTGTCTGGCTGTCGTTTTAGACTGATGTTCCAAGTCCGAGTGCAATAAAAACTCCCCAAAACCAGAGAACCAACACGCAGGTATGGATATTGGTGAGAACCCCGCGAATCCGACTTACCGCTCCTGATGACTCACAATAGGCGGTCGTCATATGAAGGATGAAAAGAAATCCAAAGCGCAACTCCTTGATGAATTGCAAACGTTGCGAAACCAACTGAACCAGTTGCAGTCCGCAACCTCTGCGACGGTAAGCTCTGCTTCTCAAGACGAGGGCGAAATCAATCCGACCAAGGAAACTTTGCGCCAAAGCGAAGCGGCGTTACGCAGTCTCTATGACAGCGCCTCAATGATGATGGGGGTTGTCGAACTGCTTGGCAATGATGTGTTGCACATCTCGGTTAATCAGGCGACCGCCGATTTTTTCGGCACCACGCGAGAAGCCATTATCGGCAAACTGGCAAGTCAATTGGGGGCGACAACGGAACTGGCAGACATCTGGATTGCGGCGTATAAGGAGAGCGAGCGCGCCGGCGAACCCTTACGATTTGAATATGAACTGGCGGGGAGAAAAGGCACACGCATTTTAGCTGCGACGGTTTCTCATATCGGTAAGACTGGCGAAGGGCATAGCCGCTTCTGTTACATCATCGAAGACATCACTGAACGTAAACGCATACGCGAAGCCATTAGAGAGAATGAAGCGGGTTATCGCCACCTGGTCAATAATGCCGGTGACATCATTTATAAAGCCGATGCCGCGGGCAATATCATCCTGTTCAACCCTACAGCTACGCGCATTTTGGGGTATACCGAAGAAGAGTTGTTAGGGCGACATTATTTGGCTCTGTGTCACCCGGATTTTCGTGAAGCGGGCGAACGCTTTTATAGCAGACAATTTATTAAGCGTATACCGGAAACCTATTATGAGTTTCCGGCGATTGCCAAAGATGGAACCACCGTCTGGTTGGAACAAAACGTGCGCCTGGTTACCGATGGCAAGCAAGTCATTAGCTTCGATGCCGTTGCCCGCGATGTCACCCAACGCAAAGTCGCAGAAGAGGCAACCCGAAGAGCCGAAGCAAAAGTTCGCACGCTGGTGGAAAACGCCAGAGATGTGATTGCCCGATTCGATAGAGACCGGCGTTACCTGTATGTCAATCCGGCAATCAAGCTATACACCCTACTCGAACCGGAAACCTTCATCGGCAATCGGTTCGGGGATTCCGGTTTTCCTCCCTCGCAGCTTGTCTTATGGAATCAGGCGCATCAAAAAGTCTGCGAAACCGGCAAGCATGCCGAAGTTGAATTCACTTATCTGAGGGCGGAGGAAAATATTCATTGTCAGGCTTATATGGTGCCGGAATTTGCCGCTGATGGCACAGTCGAATCGGTGCTGGTGGTGACCCGGGATATTAGTGAAAGCAAACGCAAAGAGTACGCCCTCAAAGCCAGCGAAGAACGTTTCTCGCGGGTTTTTCAATCCAGCCCGCTGCCCATGACCATTCGTCGCCTGGATGACGGACGGTTTATGGATGCCAATGAAGCCTATCTGCGCGCCATCGGTCGCACCCTGGAAGAAATACAAGGACGCACGCCTGTCGAATTGGATACCTGGGTGAATCCTGCCGATTACCAACATTTCATGGAGGAAGTCAGACGAAGAAAAACCGTCCGCAACTATGAATGCCAACTGCGAACGCCTTCAGGCAAGCAGGTGGTGGCGCTGTTGACTGCCGAAATTATCGAAGTGAATGGTCAGCAATGCGTTCTGGTCATCACGCTCGACATTACCCGTCGCAAACAAGCCGAAGCCGAGCGCGAACAATTAATCGCGCAACTACAGGAGGCGCTGACCAAAGTGAAATTGTTGAGCGGACTCCTGCCCATCTGCGCCTCCTGCAAAAAAATCCGTGACGATAAAGGTTATTGGAACCAGATTGAAGATTATATCTCGAAACACTCCGAAGCCGAGTTCTCGCACAGCGTCTGCCCTGATTGCCTGGAAAACTTCTACAGTGAGCTTTTACGAAAAAAACAGGTAAAGGTTGAATAACTCAATAGCCGTAAACCATACAGGCAGCCGGATTATTTAATCACTTTGTCCAATGGCGACACTCCTGCCGATTTTTGATGGCTTCATCAGGGCGAAAATTTTGACCGCCTTCCGGTTAGCCAGGCTTTTTAACAATTTTCTGCGAACATTTTGATGACTTCTGTGGTACTAAGCTAACGAGGCAATTAGAAGGCAAGGCTGGTTCCAGCTTAACTCACCTGGCCTCTACGTCTTGGGCAAAATCGGGGATTTAACTTTAGTTATCACGAATTTCCTAATGCGGCTCACCTGAACCGCAACGAGAGGTAGAGGTAATGAAATACCCGTCAAGATTTAGAAACACCCATATTCAATTACTTTTTCAACTGATTATCTGTTCGGCGATTACCTTCGCTCAATCCGATATAAGAATGAAGCCGCAGCCGTTGAAGCCGAAAATCGGACAAACGGCGAGTCGCAAAATTTCGGTTTCGGAATTTAAAACCGGGGTTGCGCCTGATGGTCGCGGCAAACTCTGGGCAGTGGTGATTGGCGTTTCCAATTATCCAAACTTAAAACCCGAAGACCAGTTGAAATTCGCGCATCGCGATGCCGAAGCGATGGGCGAATTTCTGCGCAGCCCGGAAGGCGGCGGCTTTCCTTCAAGTCAAATCAAACTTCTATTAAATCAAAATGCGACGGTCGCGGCGATACGCACGGCGCTCGGTTCCTGGCTTGCGCGCTCTGCCCAAGCCGATGACATCGTTTACATATTTTTCGCAGGTCATGGCGTGGTCGAAAATAATGAAGCCTATTTGCTGGCTCACGATTCCGACCCGCAGAACCTTTATGCGACGGCGCTTTCGGTGGGTGAACTCAACCGCATCGTCAGTGAGCGTGTGAAATCGCGGGTGCAGGTTATCATTGCCGATGCCTGCCATTCGGGAAAACTGGGACTCACGTCACGCGGCACGAGCGCCGAGGCGTTAATCAATCGCTATTTCGATGAATCGGGAAAAAGCGGCGCGGGGTCTTTCAAACTGCTGGCTTCACGCGACAGCGAAAGCAGCTATGAAGACACACGCTGGGGCGGCGGTCACGGCGTCTTCACCTACCATCTACTCGAAAGTTTGCGCGGCAAAGCCGATAGCGATAACGATGGTGTCGTGCGCGCCGGTGAAGTCGTCAACTATCTTTCCGAAATCGTCCCGAATGAAACCAAAGCCTTGCAGCATCCGCGCGTCGCGGGCAATCTCGATGCGCGTTTGCCACTTGCCGTTTTATCCTCAACGCAGGCTCCGGCTGCCGATACCGCTGCGCTTCCCGCGTCGCTAACCCTTGAAGTGCGCGGTATCAGCGGCAGCGAAGTCTACGTGAATGCCGCTTACAAAGGGCGCATCAGACCAAGCGGCGTGCTGTTGATTGATGGTTTACAAAACGGCGATGTAGAACTTTCGGTTGACCCGCCGGGTGGTGAAACCCTCAAACAAAATTTAACCCTCAATGCCGAAAAGACGGTGCTTGATTTATCAACGGCAATTCCGGCGCGGGCGGCGATGAAAAGTTCTCCGCTCGTCGCGCAAATCAAAGAAGCGATTACTCAGGGCAAAATCGTTGAAGCCGATGGCGCGTGGGCGCTTTATCAACAACTGATTCGCGACACTCCCGATGAACCGCAACGCGCCGCTATCGAGATTGACTTGAAAGGCGCGCTTGATGAAGTGGGACAACAGAGCGTCAATAATTATGTGCGGACTTCCGCGAAGACCTTCAACCCTGAACAACTGCGCCGCGCTAGTTTAGCGTTTGCGGCGCTCAAACAACTCGACCCCGCGAGTCCGCAGGTTGAAGCCAAGCGCTTGTTTGCCGCCGCCCGCGTGTTGCTAGTGGAAGGCAAACCCAAAGAAGCCATCGCGCTTTTGGAAAAATCGATTCAGATAGATGCGAAAACCGCTTGTCCGTTTAATGCTCTCGGCGCGGCTTATGAAGCGGCAAACGAAGCCGACAAAGCGATGGATTTTTTCAAACGCGCCGTATTGCTTGCGCCCGGTTGGTCGCTGCCGCATTACCGTCTGGGATTGCAGTATTATTCGCGCAATAAAACGGAAAGCGCGGCGCGTGAACTCAAAGCCGCTGTGCAACTCGACCCGGCGTTTTTAACCGGGCGCTGGTGGTTGGCGCGTATGCTGCGAGCTTCGGATAAACTCGCTGATGCCGAACGCGAAGCCATCGAGTTGATTCGCATCGCGCCCAACTACACTCCGGCTTATGTCGAACTCGGATTGATTTACGAAGCCGATAAACAATTTGGCAAAGCCGCAAAAACCTTTGATGCCTATCTGCGTTCATCGATGAACGCCGCTACCGTAAACCCACAAGCGAAAGCGCCGAAGGAATAATCACAGGCTTTTGTGTATAATGCGCAGTACCGTTTAATGGCGGCGGTACTGCGCCGCCTGTGAAGGAGAATGTTATGCCATACGAAAACCTGCTGGTTGAAACCCAAGACGCTATCGCGCGCATCACCCTCAATCGTCCCGAAAAACGCAACTCTTTATCGCTCGCTTTAATGCGCGAGTTGACCGCTTGTTTAAAAGAGATGGGTCGCTCCAGCGAGGTTCGCGCCGTAATTATCGCCGGCGCAGGCGCGGCGTTTTCCGCCGGTCATGATTTGAAAGAGATGATGGGGCGCGCGATTAATGAATACCGTGAAATTTTCGATGCCTGCGTTGAGATGATGGAAACCCTGCAAAGCATTCCGCAGCCGGTGATTGCCGAAGTCCAGGCGATGGCGACCGCCGCAGGGTGTCAGTTGGTGGCGACCTGCGATTTGGTGGTTGCAAGTGAAACGGCGAAATTCGCTACGCCAGGCGTGCGCATCGGGCTGTTTTGCAGTACGCCGATGGTGGCATTGACCCGCGCCATCGGACGCAAACGGGCTTTAGAGATGTTGATGACCGGCAAAGCGATTGATGCGCGCACGGCTGCCGATTGGGGACTGGTCAATCGCGTGGTGCCCGTTGAAAATTTGCGCGAAGCGACTTTCAAGTTGGCTCGTGAAATTGCCGAAGCCAGCCCCTTGACTTTAGGCATCGGCAAACAGGCGTTTTACGCGCAGATTGATTTAGACCAGCAAAAAGCCTATGCCTATACCAAAGAGGTGATGAGCATGAACGCGATGGCTGAAGACGCGCAGGAAGGCATGGGCGCATTTCTGGAAAAACGCGCCGCTTGTTGGCGCGGACGGTAGTTGAGACCGGAAGCAGGGGAGAAGGGGAGACAGGGAGACAGGGAGAAGGGGAGAAGGGGAGAAGGGGAGAAGGGGAGACAGGGAGAAGGGGAGAGTTTGCGCCGCCTGCGATAGCGCGTGGGTTCTTGAATAAGCAAACCTCAGGGAAATTGAGACCTCGACTTGAGCAAGAGATTCTTCAAAGCAAGGCAATTGATGATGAATAAAAAATATGATTTCGGTTTATCCGCGCAGAGTCGTTTCAATCTGCGTGGTGTTATTCACGGTTTACATCATCAACGCTTGCTCTGGCGACGATTGCGGAATCTGCAAATCGCCGCAGGTTTATTGCTCTTTTTTGCAATAAGCGGTTTTTCGCAAACCGTTACACCAACCTCTACACCAACGCCTGCGCCTGCATCGACCACAACCCAAATCGACAGTTTACCGGCGGCGGAATTCTCGCGGCTCATTCGCGAATGTTCGGAACCCGGCGGCTATTTTCGCTCCGACAATTTCACCTCGAATGAAATGTCCTATCTCTATGTCACGGATAAACTCCGGCAACTTGGCGCGAGTGGCGGCGCGTATATTGGCGTCGGACCCGAACAGAACTTCACTTACATCGCTAAAATTCGCCCGCGCATCGCGTTCATTGTCGATATTCGTCGCCAGGCGATTATTCAACACTTGATGTACAAAGCGGTCTTTCATCTTGCGAATAATCGTTTGGAATTTTTATCGCGATTGCTTAGCCGACCGCTGCCGAAAGAAAAAATTCCCGCAGCCGATGCGCCGATAACCGAGATACTCAATTTCATCAGTCGGCTTGCGGCAGATGATAAAACCTATGACGCAAATTTCGCCTTGATTCGCAAAACCATTGAAGCGGATTTTCAATTTCCGCTAACGCCGGACGACCAGCGCAGCCTTGCGTATGTCTATAAAAGTTTTCGCGACGAAGGATTGAGCATCTCCTATCGCATGGATAGTTCGTGGGGCATGAACTTCCCGACGTTGAGAGAAATTCTCGAAGCCACCGATATGCACGGCAGGCAGGGAAATTTTTTGGCGACTGTGGATGATTTTGAATTTGTGCGCGACCTGCATCGCAAAAATCTGATCATTCCGGTCGTCGGCGATTTCGGCGGCAAGAAAGCCATTGCTGCGGTTGGCGATTATTTGCGTAAAAATAATTTTACGGTGACGGCGTTTTATACCTCGAATGTCGAGCAATACCTGTTCGACGGCACGGCGTTTACGGCATTCGTGGGCAATGTTCGCAAATTGCCGCTCAGTGAAAAAAGCCTGTTCATTCGCGCGGTTTTTCTGATGCTGTATCAACATCCGGCAAGCGCCGTAGGCAATGGCTTGACCGTGACTCTGCTTGAATCAATGCCGGTCTTTATAAAAGATTTCGATGCCGGTCGCTATCCCACTTACGAAGACCTCATCATTACCAACTACATCGCACCCGACAAAGTAGAGAAAAAATGATATGGCTTTAGATTTGGGTTTATAATGCGGAGTTAAGGAGTCAATCAGATGACCACTGAAAATTTGGATGCGCTGAAACAACAACTGTCAGCTTTGACGCCACAACAGAAAACCCATTTGGCAAATTATCTTTTGAGACAGGTCGAGCAGGAAGCCTCGCAAAATCTGTTAGCAGAAACTTCTCAATGCAAACGGCAAAAACGGTTGGAGTGGTTAAAGTCCCATCGGGAAGAATACGGGGGAATGTATGTGGCGCTTGATGGCGATGTTCTGCTTGGCGTCGGTAAAACCTATGCAGAAGCTGCAACATTTGCGCGAGATGCGGGTGTGAAAAATGCTTTTGTTGATTTTCTTCCGCCCATAGATTATGTCGGTTCGATGGGAGGTTGGTGATGCCTTTCACTTTGAACTTTGCAAACCTGGTTGAATATGATGCTGGCAAACCGGGAATCTCGCTGACCGTTTCGTTACAAATCACCAATCATAAAACAGAGTTTTCCGCCAAACTTGATACCGGTTCAAGCGATTGTATTTTGCACGACGGCATGGTGAAGCGTTGGGATTAACTATTGAACAGGGAGAACCCATTCGTATTATTACAGCTACCGGTGATTTTCTTGCCTATCGTCATTATGTGACTCTGAAATTGCTTGACTATGAATTTGATATTGGCGTCTGCTTTGCTGCTGATGACGATTATAACCGTGATGTTCTCGGCAGACAGGGTTTTCTTGATCGTATGCGACTTGGTTTAGTTGGTTACGAAGGTAGGCTTTATCTCAGCCGATACCTCGAAGAGTTGAGTTAAGAAGATAAACTTGATTTTTCATAAAAACCCGAATCAGCAAGCGGCGATTAATTAAACCCAAATCAATCGGTCTTGAAATTTTTAATCAACACGACGTTGCCTGCCCAGATGCCGCGCACGCAGGCGAGTGCCTTGCCGTCGCGTGACCACGCAAAACCAAAGATTCGGTCGTTCTCAAATTCAAGCAATTTTTCGGGCGGCTCTTTATCCAAAAATTGCATCAGGATTTTTGCTGTGCCGAGGGGATTTTCCGAATATGCGATGCCGCGTCCATCAGGCGTCCAGCGCAAACGTGTGAGCAACACCGGCGTTGGAAAAATTTTAATCGGCTCGCCGCCTGCAATAGGGAAAAGCGCAATCCTTCCGGGGTCGCTATAGTTTTCCGCATAAATACACGCGATCAATTTGCCGTCGGGCGAAACCGCCGGGTATGCGGTGAATGATTCAATCAACGGTTGCGGTTCGCCGCCATCAATTGAAACTTTCCAGGTCGTCGGTTTTTTTGATTCCCGGGTTTCCCGTTTCGTATAAATCACCCACTCGCCATCGGGCGAAACATCAGGGTTTTCTTCGCCTTCGCCATTTGTGAGCTGCAACGGGTTGCTACCATCACGGTTCATACGCCAGAGGTGTAACGCGCCTGCCATATCGGAAGCGTAAACAATGTAACGACCATCAGGCGAAACCGTCGCCTGTCCGAAATAAGCCCTGCCGGTTAATTCGCCGGTCAGTTGTCGCGTGTCGCTGCCATCGCTGTTCATTACTGAAATGCTTGTCGCATTACCCGCGTCGGAATCAAAAACCAGTTTGCCATCCGGCGTCCACGACAAATCGCCACGATAGCCGCCGGTTCCAAACTTTACCGGTTTACCAAGATTTAAATTATCCGCAGACGCAAGCCACAGGTTTGTCGCCTGTCGCCTTTGCATCGCCACACAAACCTGCCCGTCCGCTGACAGGCTCAAACGATTATAGTAATTGGCATCGTTGGTGATGCGCCGCGCTTCGCCTGTCGGGTAGGCAAGCCGCCAGAGTTGATAAGGCGCGACGGCGCTTTCACCGGCGACCATCAATAGCCCGCTGCCATCCGTCAGCCAGCCCATCTGCCCTATCCAATTCCAGCGGGTTGCGGAAAATTGTTTGACCGATTTATCCGCGACATTGATGACGATGACATACATATTCACCCCGGCTTCGGTGCGCCCTGCGCCACAGGCAATCAGTTTGCCATCGGGCGACCACGCCGGGTCTGCGAAAGTTTCGGGCATCTTGATAGCGGCTAATTCCTGCTCATCGCTGCCATCCAGGTTGGCAGTGAACAGTGCAGTTTCGCGCCGCGCATTCAAAACGCGGCGAAATACCATCCGGTTGCCATCGGGTGAGAAAGCCACCGCGCTATCGACGCCTTCGATTAATTTATTCGCCGTGCCGCCCACCAGCGGAATGCGGTAGAGCACGCGGGTATGCGGTTCGATGAGGACGTAATAGAGGTAATCGCCACTACGCGAAAATGACACGGCAAAAAAACGCGCCTCAGTTGGCGCGATGATTTGCTGTTGTGTGTTGGTTGAAAGTTGCGTCAGCCACAAACTACCTTGATGAGGCTTATCGGCGATTGCCGTTGCCACATATTTTCCATCAGGCGAAATCGCCGTGCATTGAATGTTGCCGGTGCTGGTCAGCGCCGTGACCGTCATTTCCTCGCGAACTGACGAGTTTAGATTTCCCTGAGCTTTTTGATAGAACCAGAGACCTATGCCAATTAAAGCGATGACCAGAATAACTGAAGCCGCTATGAGAAATAATTTTCGCTGGCGTTCAGGTGTTTCTGACTTTTCAGCTTGCGAAGTTATTGCGGCGGCTTTCGCTTCATTACCAATTTCCTGAGTTGCAATATTTTCAACTTGAGGTGATGCGGGTTCTTTTAACGCGGCATTTGGTTCACCTGAAATATTGGTTGTTTCGTCAACCGGTTGTTGAGTAAGCGACGCATCAGGTAATGCCTGAAGGGCATTCGCGATTTGCTGATTATCCGGGGTGGTTATGACAACAGATGAAGATTCCGGCAATGTATCGTCATCAACGAAAGATTCGCTTACCGGAGCAGCGAAACGATAGCCGCGCCGCGGAATGGTTTGAATATATTCGTCGTCCCCCGAAGCTTGCCCTAAAATTTTTCTGAGCGTGTAAATATTTTGTGTGAGGTTGCCTTCTTCAACGAAACTGCCGCCCCAGACCTGTTTTCTGAGTTCCTCTTTTTCGACAACCTGACCTTTGCGTTCAACCAAAGCCAATAAAACTTCAAAAGCTTTTTGCGTGAGCGGCAGAATTTCACCCCTGCGAAACAACAGGCGGTCACTGACATCGAGGCGAAAGTCGTCAAAATCATAAAACTGTTTTTTCTGCTGTGACATAAGGATTTGAAAACTATTTGAGAATTATTTGAGCGAGATTTGATGATATTTTCGCCACCTCATCCGTTATCACTTGCGAGGCCAATCAGACTCCGCTCAGGAGTCACCAGCCTTGTGTCTTGGGGATTATATCGCATCGATGCAGGTGTATTAAACGGACGCGCGAGCGCCCTGACTGTTTCGAGCGCATTTTGCAAGGAGAAAAAACACACAAATGGCAAAGATAGATAAACTCCCCGCGCCGGTTGGCATTGCACCAATGGAAATTTTAAACCTCTCAGCCGCCGTTGGCAGCAGCGCCGCCGTCAACCATCCCGACGACGTAATGGTCGTTCAAGCCTTACTCATCTATCTCAATCCGCATCAACGCGGGTTTGGCATCAATGAAGGGCCGGAATGGCCTACCGGCACGTTCGACAAAGCAACTGCCTGGGCTATCAAAAAATATCAGGTACACGCCAATCGCTTGCGCAAAAACGGACTGCGTCTGATTGAAGACGGACGCATCAGTCCGGCGCAGGGCAAATTCGCTTTTGGCAGAAGCGCATATATCTGGACTATTGCCGCGCTCAATTTCGATGCGCTGGAAACCGCTCTGCTTTCCGGTCATAACCAGGGGCATATCGAATACCTTTGTCGCCGGTTCCCGGAAATCAAAGCGATGTTGAAAGTCGCCTGAGCGAGGTGCCCGATTCCTGAAATTTTAATTACAGGTCTAACCCCTAACCATTGAACCGGGATTAAGCGGTTTCTCAAATTGACAAATCGCTTAATCCCGACACCACGAATATTAAATAACTCAAAGGGAGAATATTTTTATGTCACGACAAGCAACACAAACCATGAATCTGCAAATAGCCGAAGCCTTTGCCGAACAAATGCTCGACACCTTGAACAAAGCGGCATTGGCGCTGATGACCAGCATCGGTCATCAAACCGGCTTGTTCGATAAACTCGCTGACCTGCCGCCCGCAACCAGCAAAGAAATAGCCGATGCTACAGAACTAAATGAACGCTACGTTCGCGAATGGTTGGGGGCGATGGTCACGGGGCGCGTCGTTGAATATGATGCCGAGCGCCAGACCTATTTTTTACCGGCGGAACACGCGGCATTTTTAACCCGCGCCGCAAGTCCCAACAATCTGGCGGTCACTGCGCAATTCATTCCGGTGCTGGGCGGCGTCGAACAACAAATCGTCGAATGTTTCCATAGTGGCGGCGGCGTTCCTTACTCCGCATATCCACGCTTTCATACGGTGATGGCTGAAGAGAGCAATCAAACGGTGCTCTCAGCCCTCGTGGATGCCATCTTGCCCGCCGCGCCGGGTGTGATTGAAAAACTCCGGCAAGGCATCGCGGCGCTTGATGTCGGTTGCGGCAGCGGTCGCGCAATCAATTTCATGGCGAAAACTTTTCCGAACAGCCGCTTCACCGGCTACGACTTTTCCGAAGAAGGCATCAGCCGCGCGCGCGCCGAAGCCGAAACGTTGGGACTGACGAATGTGACCTTTGCGGTTAAAGATGTTGCCGGGTTGAATGAAACGAATCGCTATCAACTCATCACCGCTTTTGATGCCATACACGACCAGGCAAAACCGCGTCAGGTTTTAAAAGAGATTGCCGATGCGTTAAGCGAAGACGGGGTGTTTCTGATGCAGGATATTCGCGCTTCGAGTCACGTTCATAAAAATCTCGACCATCCGGTAGGCGCATTCACCTACACGGTTTCCTGCCTGCATTGTATGACGGTTTCGCTTGCTACAGGCGGCGAAGGTTTGGGCGCAGCCTGGGGTGAAGAGAAGGCTTTGGAATTGCTCAGCGAAGCGGGCTTTCAGAATGTCGAAGTCAAACAACTGGCGCACGATATTTTGAACAATTATTACATTGCCGCGAAGCGATAAATAAAAACGATGAATAAAAATGGGCGCGTTTGGTCGCGCCCTAAAAATAGAAGGAGTGCAACCATGGAGATCAAATCATTATTTATTACGATCAATTTGCTGATACTGCACATCATTCCCGGCTGTTTTTCAGCCGTTTGTAGTATCGCTGCAAATCAAAAACCACAATCACCACTTAAAAATATTCCTCGCGCCATCAAACAGGTCGAGGTCTTCGGGCAGAAAATTAATTATCTCGAAACCGGGAAAGGACCAAAGATTATTTTGCTGCATGGACTCGGCGATGACCTGCACATCTGGAGCGCAACGGTTAAGGCGCTGGCGAGCAAATATCAGGTGTTTGCCATAGACCAGATTGGTTGCGGGCAATCGGATAAACCGCCGATCAATTATCGCCCGCAGGTGCTTGTCGATTTTCTCAACGGCTTCTGTAGAAAACTAAAAATCGACAAAGCCACCATCGTCGGCAATTCACTGGGCGGTTGGGTAGCCGCCGCCTTTGCCGAGGCGCACCCGGAGCGCGTCGAAAAACTGGTGCTCGTGGGCGCAGCGGGTTACTGGCCTAAAATTAAAGGCGTCGAGGAACTGACCCGTGAACAACTCGCATTATTGAAAGTGTCGTCGCTTGCGGCTTACAGAGAAACCCTGAAGTGGATGTTATACGACGAGCAGATGATAACCGACACTTTGGTTGAAGACCTGTATGCGGCGCAACTCAAACGCAAGGATGGGTACACCATCGACCAGTTCATCGAAGCGGTTTTGCGAGGCGAAGACCGGCTGAGTGCTAATCTGCAAAAAATCAAAGCCCCGACCCTGATTATCTGGGGACGCGAAGATGAAGTGACGCCGCTTGCCATCGGTGAAGCGTTGGCGCAGGAAATTCCCAACACCCGAAAAGCCTTGATTGACGGTTGCGGGCATCTGCCGCAATTTGAATGCGCGGGCGCGTTCAATGCCGCGTTGCTCAAATTTCTCGACAACCCGTTGACCACGGCGGCGGGAAGATGAAGCGGTGAAAAGATGAGTGGGTGAAGCGATGCAATTATCTTCTCTTAAAACTCAAAGAGATAAATTAGAGCGGTTTGCGATTGAGTTTACTCAGCCTCGGTTGAGGAAGCGGTCTTTGACCGCGTATGACGGGAAACGCGGTCAAAGACCGCCTCCTCAACTTGAGTAAATCGTTTTGCAAACTGCTCTAGTGGTAAGGTGAGCCGCGCCGAGTCAATCAGCTTGAGCGGGTAATGCGAGAAGTTCAATCACCGCTTCACCTCATCACTGGCTCACCTGTTCATTAAAAATTCTTCGCTTCCCAGATGAGTTCATCTTTCCAATGATTGGTTTTCAAAAATGCTTGATACTCTTTCTGCCCTTTCAGGTAATAACCCAGGAAAGCGATGCTGTAGGCGTTGATGATTTTGTAAGTCGTATCCATCGGCAGGAATTCAAACTCCTCATTGCTGTCGCGGCGTTTGCCTTTACCGATGCCATCGCCGAATTGCTTGGTGATTTTGAACATATCGGTAAACGAAAAGTGTCCGCCATTTTTGAGTTCAAGCAAAAACGCCGGACCCTTGTGAATCTCGTGGTTGTGACGAATCAAGGCATTGCCCGCAACGCCTAACGTGCGGTCTTCTGTGCCGAGCATTCTCAAGGTCGGCACGGTAAGGTTGGTATGGGTTGGCGGCGCGCCGCTCATCGCCACGACGGCTTTAAATCGCGGGTCGGCGTCCGCTGCCCAGTGCGATGTGAACGACCCGAATGACATTCCCGAAATCGCCGCGCGGGTAGTGTCAATCTTGCCCGCAAAGCGTTTATCCGCGCCTTTATCCCATTCAATCATTTTGGTAAGCAGGAAACTGACATCCAGCGGACGGTCTTTGGCTGACTGCATGCGCTCGCTGTTTTGCATAGGGATAACTTTATCGTTAATGATGGTCATCCGCGCATTGCCTGTGTGGTCTGCCGAAACCACGATGTAACCGTGTGACGCGAGATAATCGCACCAGAAAGTGTTTTGATGGCGGGTGCCGCCGTTGCCGTGCGAAAAGACGATGAGCGGAAACCGCCCTTGCCGGATGTTGGCATTGCGCACCGCTTCATCTGTGAACACTTTGTCGAGCGCGGCAAGCGGAATGCGGTACATATTTTTGAGTTGCGTCTCGATTTCCGGAGTGATGGTGGTCGGAATGAAATCGGAATATTTATTCCTGGGTTTGCCGCGCGCCTCATCGGTTGCCGGATACCAGATTTCGGTAACCAGGGTGCGCGGTGCTTTGGTGATATTGTCTGTGCGGCTCTTATCAACAAACACCGTGGTCATTACGCCTACGGGAAATGGCCCTTCTGCCATTGGGTCTAAAAAAGCGCTGTTTTTCGGGGCTTTTTCCGCCGATGCGATGGGCGCAAACAACGCCGCAAGCAAAAGGGATTGTAAGGTCAAGGTGAAAATTTTTTGCATGTCGTCGTACTCCTCAATTCATTCAGGTCAATGATGATTTATGAAAACGGAATCAGCGAGGCAGACCAACCGGACGAAATTTATGCTAACTAACCCCTCAGGGCTTTTCAAGCGAATGAAAGATTGCTCGCGGATGAATCGCTTTCAGGCAATTTTTACCGAAATCCAATCGGAATATTTGGTCTTTCATTGGTTGCGCGTTGCGACCAATACCCAATGCTTCGCCGGAAACAGGCGTCTTTATCGGGTTTGAATAGATGAAACCAAAACCTGATTCACGCGGTTTCGATCCATTCCTAAAATTTCAAAGCGCAACCCATCCCATTCAAAAATATCTGCAACGGCAGGAATGCGTCCGAGATGCAGCATAATAAATCCTGCCAGCGTTTGATAAGTGCCACGGTCTTCGCCGGGCATTTTTCGCACAGAGAAAAGCGCTTTGAATTCATCTATGGGAATCGCGCCGTCCAACAACCAGGCGCCGTCTTCGCGCTGAACGGCATAGGTTTTCGCCTGTTGCGAAGCCAGTGCGATGTCGCCGACAATGGCTTCCAAAATATCGTTCGTGGTGACTAATCCTTTGATGCTTCCATGTTCATCGATAACCAGAGCCAGATGCGTGTGCGCATGTTTGAAGGTTTCGAGAGTTTGCAAAGCCGACCGGTTTTCAGGAACAAAAAGCGGCTGTTTTACATAACGCATCAAATCGAACTTTTCGTCTGACAACAGCAAATCTCTGGCTTTAACCATGCCAATGATTTTATCCAGACCGCCCTGACAAACCGGAAACCGCGAATAGGGACTGGCGATAATCTTTCTTTTAATTTCTTCTTCGGATGCCTGGTTATCTAACCAAATGACCTCTGGTCGCGGGGTCATCAGCGAACGGATGCGTTTGTCTCCCAGTCGCAGCACGCTTTCCAGTAAGTCCTGTTCTTTTTCTTCAAAAACGCCTGCCCGGGTTCCCTGCTCAATCATGATTTTGATTTCTTCTTCGGTAACCGCAGGTTCAGATGAGGGTTTGATACCGAATAACTTGAAGACGGTTTGCGTCGAAATACCGAGAATGTAGACCATCGGATAAGCGAGGGTGGATAGCCAACGCATCGGTTTGGCAACCAGCGCCGCGAGTTTTTCGGGATTGGTGAGCGCCAGGCGTTTCGGCACCAACTCGCCGATAACCAGTGAAAGATAAGTAATGCTCAAGACGACAACCGCGACGCTGATGGCTTCACTGTAACGAGCGATGGCAGGCATGGTTTTCAAGCGCAGGGAAAGCTGTTCGGAAATCGTTGCGCCGCCAAAAGCGCCCGCCAGTACGCCAACCAGCGTGATGCCAACCTGCACGGTTGACAGGAAGCGGTCTGGAGAAACCGCCAGTTCGAGCGCCGCTTCTGCCCGGCGGTTGCCTTCCGACGCCCATTGTTGCAAACGGGTTTTGCGCGCCGAAACAATCGCCATCTCCGAAAGCGCAAAGATGCCGTTGGCGATAACCAGCAGAATGATGAAAATAATTTCAAAAGTGATTTCACCCATTGACTTTTGCCCTTGAAAAAATTGGCGCAGACCGTTGGTTCAAGCCTACGCCAAATTTTTGTTTGAATTGAAAAATACTTTTTAAATTCAGCCGGTTGAACTTCAATTCAAATTCAACGCACCATCCAAACCCGAAAGAAATTTATCGCTCAACTGCTTTATTCTTCGTCTAAGGTTACAAATAACTTTACTTCCTATTCGCTTCAGCCTGCTTTAGTAATTGAACGACTTTATCTTGATTAGTTTCACGCGCCCACATTAATGCGGTTTTACCTTCAAGGTCTTTTATGGTTGGGTCTGCGCCTGCGTCAAGCAGCAGTTTGATTTTGTCTTCGGAGTAATTATTCATTGCGGCATAAATCAATGCAGTTTTACCTTTGCTATCCTTGGTATTTACATCCGCTCCGTTTTTCAACAGGAATTCCACTATATCCTCAGTATCTATGACAATGGATGCCATCATCAGAGCGGTCATGCCTTTATCCGTCTTTACGTTTACGTCTGCGCCCTTTTGAATTAACGCCTGAGCGGTTTTAAAGGAACGTTGCAACACCGCATCCATCAAAGGTGTAACGCTGTGCTCACCTCTGATATTAGGATTCATTCCTGCCGCAAGAAATAACTCTACCGCTTTCAGGTTGTCTCTTCTGATGCGCTCAAAAAAAGCTTGTTCGCTGAACTCAATGCCCATTTTTTGTAAAGCTAAACGCGCTCTTTCCTGATCTTTTATTTCAAAACCCGTTGATGGGTTGGATTCCGCCTCAGAAACCAATCTCACGATTAAATCGGTTGGTTTTTCTGAAAACTGAGCGTTTAGTTTCGGTTCGATTGCAACTTGCCCTTTCAACTTGAATTCAAGCTGCCAAAGCCCTTCGGGGATAGCAATCGAAATTCCTTCTTCTCTGATACTGATTCTGGGAATGCCGCCCTGACCAACCATATCGCCCCACGAGTTTCTGGTTTGTATCCAAAGATTTTTCAATTCGTCTTTATTACGAATGAGATTCCCGGTTTGATCTTGTAGTTTCAGAATAAACTGAGCGTAGCGAATTTGTAGAGGAACATCGCCTACATCTACCGCTTCATTTTTCTTGATTAGAATTTTTTGACCGAAAAATCTGGAATCTTTCTTTGCCAGTTCCAAATCATAAGGCGGACCCAATAAAACCTTATCGACGTGAAAACCGGAATCTGCCAAAGCCTGAGATGAGACAAACAACAATCGTTCTTCAGTTTCAAGTTGAGAGGCATCCTCAATTCGGAACTTTCCCTCTCCATCGGTCTCGAACATTTCCCCCGTACATCCTACTAAGACCCAGGTGTTCTCAATTGGAGGAGGCAATATCACTATCAAAGCATTGGCTACCGGCTTGCCGGTTTTATCAATGACTCTGCCTTTTACGACATACTTATATTCCTCATCCTGATATTTGTACTCTTGCGCTCGGATTGCAGATGCGCCACAAGTAATTCCAGTTAGAAAGAGAAATATCGTGACCAATACCCGGCTCATAAAACCTCCCTGGCAATCAATTATTTCTATCGCTCAACTGCCATCGCCACGGCATTGCCGCCACCTAAACAGAGCGCCGCGAGTCCGCGCCTCACATCACGGCGTTTCATTTCGTGAAGCAGGGTGATGAGAACCCGTGCGCCGCTTGCGCCAATCGGATGACCGAGCGCGACGGCGCCGCCATTCACGTTCAACTTCTCAGGGTTCAAGCCAAGCTCGCGGGTGATGGCGACCGCCTGTACCGAAAAGGCTTCATTGAGTTCAATCAAATCGACTTCGGCTAAATCCCAACCGGCGCGTTCCAGAGTTTTTTGAATGGCAATCACCGGAGCCATCATCACCATCTTAGGTTCCATGCCGCCGGTCGCCTGCGCGACGATGCGCGCAATCGGCGTTTTGCCTAAACGATTCGCCACTTCTTCGGAAGTAACCACCAGCGCCGCCGCGCCGTCATTGACCCCAGGCGCATTGCCAGCGGTCACCGTGCCATCTTTTTTGAATGCCGGACGGAGTTTGGATAAGGCTTCAAGGGTGGTGTCTTCGCGGGGTCCTTCGTCTGTGCGAATGACTAACGACTCGCCTTTACGTTGCGGGATTTCAACGGCAACAATCTCTTCATCGAAACGTCCGGCTTTCATTGCGGCTACGGCTTTACAATGCGAATTCAACGCGAACTCATCTTGTTCTTGCCTTGAAACCTGATATTTTTCGGCAACCACTTCGCCGGTGTTGCCCATATGCCAGTTATCGAAAGCGCACCACAAGCCATCGCCAATCATTGAATCGACAAGTTCGCCATTGCCCATGCGATAACCTTGCCGGGCATTCTTTAAAAGATAAGGCGCGGCAGTCATCGATTCCATGCCGCCCGCCAGCGCGATTTCGATTTCGCCGGTTTGAATGGCATTTGCCGCAAGCATCACGGCGCGCAGTCCCGAACCGCAAACCATATTGACGGTGAGCGCCGAAACTTTATCGGGAATCCCTGAACGCAAAGCGACCTGCCGCGCCGGGTTTTGCCCGTTACCGGCTTGCACGACATTGCCCATAAACACTTCGTCAATGAGGGCGGCTTCAATGCCTGCGCGTTCGAGCGCCGCGCGCGCCGCCACCACGCCCAAATCAATGGCGCTTAACTCTTTGAATTGTCCGAGTAATTTTCCGATGGGCGTTCGCGCGCCCGCTAAGATAACTGCATTGGTCATAATCATGGCTCCTGATGATGAATAATAATTTCCGAACTTTTAAATAGAAATTCTACTCTTTGCGATGGCGCTAAAAAAGCGGGCGCGAAGGTTTGTTGTGAAAATGTTATAAGACAATTTCGTATAGTCGGTTTTTACTTCAGGGTGGTACACTTGAACAACTATAACGCGTGCAGCAATGCAAAAAAGTTCATCAATGTCCCTGGGGATGACAGACCAATTCAGGAGTAATTACACGAATGCAATCATTAATTCTCGCAGGTGGTAAAGGCACAAGGTTGCGCCCGCTGACCATGCACACCCCGAAACCGATTGTGCCGATTGCCAATCGCCCCTTTCTGCTTTATCAAATCGAATTGCTCAAACGCGCCGGCATTCACGATTGTATCCTGTCGCTTTCCTATCAACCGCAACGCATCGCAGACAAGATGGGCGACGGGTCACACCTCGGCTTGCGCATCGATTACACGGTTGAAACCTCACCGCTCGGCACTGCCGGAGCCTATCGCCATGCCGAAGCTTTAATCAAAGATTCAACCCTGGTTTTCAACGGTGATGTCTTAACCGACATCGATTTGAATGAGGTCATCAAATTTCACAAAGAGAAAGAATCGCTTGCGACGCTGGTGCTCGCCCCCGTAGCCAACCCTTCGGCTTACGGTCTTGTGGAAACCGCCGAAGACGGACGCATTCAACGCTTTCTGGAAAAACCCAAACCCGAAGAGATTACCTGCAACACCATCAACGCCGGCATCTACATTCTCGAACCGCGTGTGCTCGATTACATTCCCGAAGGCGAACCGTTTATGTTCGAGTACGGCGTGTTTCCCAAATTGCTCGAAAATAAAGAGCCGTTCTATGCCTACATCTATAACGGCTACTGGCGCGACATCGGAACCAATGCCAGTTATTTGCAAGCCAATCTCGATGTGATGGCTGGTAAAGTTCGCATCATGGATTTGCCGGAAAAAATTCGCGGCGAAAAATTCGACGTAGCGGCGGAAATTGATGCGCTTTCGGTAGTCGATGAATCATGTACCATCAAAGCGGGCGCGCAAATCATCAATTCATTCATCAGCCGCAATTGTTACATTGGCGAAAAAGCCCGCATTGAAAATTCCGTGGTGCGCGGCGGCACACGCGTTGAAAACGGCGCATCCGTCAAAGATTCCATCATCGGCAAAGGTTGCCACATCGGACGCTCGGCAATCGTCGCACACGGCGCAGCCCTCGGCGATAAATCCGTGATCACCGATTACAGTCAAATATAAAGTCTGGAGTCCTGAATCTGGAGTCAAAACGAAAACGTTGTCTGAAAACCAAGCATACCAATTGAACACCAATACTGAAATGTCGGACACCGGACACCAGATTCAAGACTCCAGACTCGCCCCAAAAATTATGATTCGCCTGCCGAACTGGGTCGGCGATGCGGTGATGGCTCAACCGGCTCTTCGCGAATTGCGGCGCATTTTCACTGATTCGCATATCACCTTTGTCGCGCGCAACTGGGTCGCAGGTTTGTTTGAAGGCGAAGGTTTATGCGACAGCTTCATCGCTGTTCAAGAGCGGCGCGGCGTTGCGGGACTGTTCAAAGATGCGCAGCAGTTGAAGCCGGAAAAATTTGCCAGAGCGATTTTGCTCACCAATTCTTTCGCTTCAGCACTGACGGCGCGGTTGGCAGGAATAGCTGAGGTTACAGGCTATGCGCGAGATGCGCGGCGGGTGCTGCTTCACAGCGTCATTCCATTTGAAGAAAATCACCAGACCCGTCATCAGGTTTTCTACTATCTCAACATTGCAGCCGAAGTTGAAAAAAAAATGAGCGGCACAAGTCGCGTTGACTTATCGCAATCCGCGCCGCGCCTGCATGCAACACCATCAAGCGTCGAACCCATCAAATCATTACTTGAAAAGTTGAGCAGTCAATCAAACCAGCAACCGGATTCCGCAATCCGCAATTTAAAAATTTTAGTAGTGAATCCCGGCGCGACCAATTCACGAGCGAAACGTTGGCTCGCTGAACGCTTCGCTGAAACCGCCGACAGGCTTGCTGAACAAACCGGGTTGCAGACAGTGATTGTCGGCGCAGCAGGTGACAGTGAAGCGGCGCAGCAGGTCGAAAATCATATGCGCACCCGCGCCCTTAACTTGGTAGGGAAAACCACCATTGCCGAACTCAAAACGTTACTGGCAATGGCGCGGCTGACGATTTCCAATGACACTGGGGTGGCTCACGTTGCGGCGGCAGTTGGTACACCGACGGTTGTCATCTTCGGACCAACCGAACATTTCGTTACCCGACCGTTTAATGACTGCGCCGTTGTCGTGCGCCGGAATGTGGATTGCTCACCCTGCATGCACCGTGATTGTCCGATTGACCATCGTTGCATGACCGGCGTGCAGGTCGATGAGGTTTATCAGGCGGCGGTGCCGTTATTGAATGCCGGAAAAGGTGGCAATGTCTTTGACGTATGAAACCGGGTGCGCCTATAGAAAAGTGTTAAAAAAAATCCGGCGAATCTGTGATGTATGACAGGCATATTCCTGCTCGAATTCTTCGATTGAATTTAATGATAACGCCTTGCACAAATCATTCATCGCAAGATGCGAAGCCGGCAGCAGGGAAGTCGGACGGTCAAGTAAAATTCGCATCCAATGGTCAATGCGTCTGAGGAAGGTGTAACCGGCAAAAAGCCGATGCGCTGAATCGTTGTCAAGCGCGCCCTGCTCACCGAGGTGTTGAATCAACGCGGCAGTGCCCTGTTCGGTAGGAAAATAGAGGCGGTCACGCAGTTGCAAAAAGCGCGTGATGAAATAAACATCGGTCATGCCGCCTGCGCCCCATTTGATGTCACGTTGCTGATTTTTGGCTTTTTCATTTTCCAACCGTTTGCGCATGGCAAAAAGCTCAGCTTTGAGCGTTCGGTTTTTTGATGCGGCGTTGAAAACGGTTTCACAAATTGCCTCGCGAACCCGCGCGCCAAAGCTTAAATCGCCCGCGACTTCGCGAACTTTTAAATACGCCGAATGCTCCCATGCCGAGGCGCGTTCAGAAAGGTAAACCAGCAATCGCTCGAATCCTTGCGCCAGTTGTCCGTTTTTGCCTTCCGGTCTGAGTCGCAAATCAACCCGATAAATAAAGCCTTCGCGGGTAATCGTTGACAAAGTGTTTAACAACTCGGCGGTAAATTTGGCATAAAATTCCTGCGCCGTGCCAACTCCCTGTAACGTTGGATTTTCAAGTTTCAATTTTTCCCACTCAACTGCATCATCAAAGACAATCAATAAATCGAGGTCGGAACCATAATCCATGCCGGCGTGTCCGAGCCTGCCAAGCGCCATCACTGCAAACGGCAAATCGTGTGGCGCGCCAAACGCTTCAAGCGTCAGTTCAGTCGTCAATCTGAGCGAAACTTCAGCGAGCGCCGTCTGTTCGCGGTTGCTCTCGCGCAGTCGTCCGTTGATGAGTGATGAGTGATGAGTGATGAGTGATGAGGAGTTTTCTGACAATATGGAGTTTGTGTCAGCTTGACTATTTTCTGCTGAATCCTGAATCCTGAATCCTGAATCCTTTTTCGACTCCAGACTTTTTACATTCGCTAAATCGCAGTAGCCGATGCGAATAATCGCTTCGTGCCAGAGGCGACGCAAGCGGTCGGCTTTTGCCGGCAAGTCTTCGAGTGAACTGAGTGCCCGACGAAAAATTTGGGTGAAGCTTTCAACCGTTTGTTCGGTTTCAGATTGCATCAATGCTGCGGTGAGTTGCGGGCGCGATACCAGAATGCTCGATAGATATTGGCTGCTAAAAGTGGTGATGAGCCGCGCAAAAAAGCTTTGCAAATCGCCCTGCATGATTTCTAACACGGCGCGAATATGTTCTTGATTGTAAGTTGAAAAAGATTCCGCCCAGGCAATCAGATTTTTCAAAGCGCGCGTTGGATTGATAGTTGATGGCAGCGCGCGAGTGATGAGATTTTCGATAAATTGTCCGTCAAGCGGGCGCGCATTTTGCCAGTCGGTCGGCTGTGAAGCGATAAGCCGGGTGAGCGCCGCTCCGGCTTGATGAATGTATCGCAGGTTTTCTTCGTCGAACGGATGGCGAGGCGGTTTTTCAAGCGAAACGGCTTCACTGGCAGTTGCTTGAATGAGCTTTTGATTTTCAGCAAATGAGCCGTTGGCAAAAACCCGTTGATAAATTGCCCGCACATTCGCCGCATGCATCTCTGTGTCACGTCTGAAAGCGATTGCCGCATTGTGGGTTTCGGAAAGCACTTCATGTTTTGGCGAAAAAATATCGCTCGCCGTTTGATAGCCGCACCGTCTGGCTAAAAGTTCTAGTCGCTCTTCGGCAAGCGGCAGCGTGTGGGTTTGCGCGCCGTGTTCCATCTGTAAACGATGTTCGACCATTCGGAAAAATGCGTAAGCCGATGAGAGCGCCGCGCGTTCCGATTCGCTGAGAAACCCTTTTTCGGCAAGTCTCGCCAGCACGATCAAGGTTTGCGCAGCCCGCACCCAGGGTTCGCGTCCGCCGTGCTGAAGTTGTAAGCCCTGGGCGATGAATTCGATTTCGCGAATGCCGCCGATGCCTAACTTGACGTTGAATCCGCCGGTCTGTTTGGCGATTTGCCGATCAATTTTTTCTTTGGCGCGACGGACATCCATTAGCGCATCGGGCGCAGGTTCATTGCTGAAAACCCGGTCGCGTACCCGTTCAAAAAACTGCGTGAAAACCGCTTCGCTACCCGCCGTAGCTCTGGCGCGTATGAGCATCTGGCGTTCCCAGCTTTCGGCTTTGTTGTGGTAATAATCGGCGGCGCGTTCGATTTCCCACACCAAATCGCCATCGCGCCCGTAAGGTCTGAGTCGTAAATCAATGCGATAGACCGCGCCTTCGCTGGTCAGTCCGCTGATCGCTTTGATGACGTGTTGCGCGACTTTGATAAAGAAATCCTTGTTGTTGATTGAAGCATAAGGGTTGCGCCCGTCGCCTGCGGTTTCGCCACTCCCGCAGTAGAGAAACATCAAATCGATGTCGGAGGCATAATTGAGTTCGCGGCAGCCGAGTTTCCCCAAAGCGACGATGGCGAATTCCGCCTGCGTGATGCGCCCGCGTTCATCGCGCAGTTGCGGCGCGCCATGTTTATTGATGATTTCCTGCATGGCGATTTTCAAAGCGTATTGCAAAATCACGTCTGCAAGGTTGGATAACTCTTCGGTGACTTCGGCTAAGGTGGCAAGGTTCAGACAATCGCGCAGGTAGATGCGCAGAAATTCGCGGTTGCGGAATCTGAGCAGCAAAGTTTTTTCATCAGCGTTGAACATGCGCGTCAGGAAGCGGCTGAGGTCTTCCGACATCTGTTCAGTGGTTTTTACAAAGCCGAAGCCGCGTTGCATTTCGCGTTCAAACCAGTCGATGTCATCCGCGTGACGCAATAAATTTTCGGCTAAAAACGGACTGTAGGCGGCAATCGTCAGCAAGCGCGAAAGCAATAAAGGATGGCGACGACATTTCGCAGCATGTAAGGGTTGCTCAGTTTCGAGTCGCTGCAAAAACACCCGCGCGGTTTGCGGGTCAGGCAAAGAGAGAATCAAGGCTTCGATGTTGCTGCGATTACGATTAGTCATTAGATGGAAAATATAAACTAAACTGCCGCTATGCGGCAGTTTGAATTTAGGTGAGCATTTAGGATTTTCAGAGATGACGTTACTGCGAGGTTAATAATCGGGGAAGTATTGCTTACAACAATCCCAGCGATTTTATTTCCTTCAAGGTTTCAAGGTCTTTTTCAAAATCTCTGACCTCATAATGTATGGAAATCTCGCGGCTCGCTAACAATTTTTGAAATTGGAATTGATTTAACTTTGCCAGCTTGCCAGCCTGCCCGATAGTCAGTTTGTTTTGTTGGTAGAGGTAGACAGCAATCTCCTGTTGAAATTCATCATCTGACATTCCAACGGATTCTAAAATTTCATCGGAAATCGTTACACTCATATAGCCTCGCTATCAGTTCATCAAAGTAAGACTACTTTATCACCATAGTGCAAGGTCGCCATAAGGGTCATGGGGTCGCTTGCGAAGTGTTATTCTTTTCGACTTTCGCTGTCGGACATTTATAATACCCGCGAACTTTTGATGACCCTCAAGGAGATTGAATACTTATATGCAAAATGATACGCAGCGCGTCAAAACCGTTGAAGAAATACGCGCCGAGTTTCCCGCGCTTGAACGCGAGTTTAACGGATTTCCCGTCGCCTATTTTGACGGTCCCGGCGGCACACAGGTTCCGCGCGCCGTAGTCGTTGCCATGACCGATTATCTTTATCATCACAATGCCAATACCCATTGGGCTTATCCGACGAGCAGCGAAACCGATGCGATTCTGGCAAACGCCAGACAAGTCATCGGCGAATTTTTGAACGCTTCGGCTGATGAAATCGCCTTCGGGCAAAACATGACTTCGCTTACCTTTCATCTGGCGCGTGCCTTGGGCAGAAAATTCAAATCCGGCGATGAAATCATCGTCACCGAATTAGATCATCACGCCAACATTGATACCTGGCGCTCACTTGAAGTCGAACGTGGCGTTTGTATTCGCCAATTGCAACTCGACACCGAAAGCGGCCAGATTGATTTAAATGAACTGAGAAATTTATTGAACGACAAGACGCGACTCGTGGCTATCGGCGCAGCCTCGAACGCGCTCGGCACGATTAATGATGTGCGTCGCGCTGCGCAAATGGCGCGTGAGGCGGGCGCGCTCAGTTTCGTTGATGCGGTGCATTTTGCGGCGCACCATTGCATTGATGTGCAAGACATCGGTTGCGATTTTCTCGCCTGTTCGGCTTATAAATTTTATGGTCCCCACATCGGCATCCTTTACGGGCGCAAAGAGCTTTTGCAGGCAACCGATTTTCCGAGGCTCAGACCCGCGCCCGATTACGCCCCGGAAAATGCTGAAACCGGAACTCAAAGCCACGAATCGATTGCCGGAGCCGCCGCCGCGGTTGATTTCTTAGCGTCACTCGCAGAAGGCAATTCGCGCCGCGAACGGTTACAGGTGGTTTTCGATGAACTGCATCTCAGACAAAAAACTTTGACCCGAAGGTTGTGGGAAGGTTTATCGGAAATCAATGGTGTGCGCGTTTACGGGCTACCGCCCGATGCGCCGCGCACTTCGACGGTTTCGTTTACCCTGAAAGGTCACACCTCCGAAGCGGTTACCAGAGCTTTGGTAGAACGCGGGGTGTTCACTTCACACGGCGATTTTTACGCGATGACCGTGGTTGAGCGTTTAGGCGTTGAAGGCTTGGTGCGCGCCGGTTGCGCTTGCTATACAACGATGGATGAAGTCGAACGTTTGATTGAAGGCGTCAAAGACTTGGCGCAAGGATGATGCGTTTTGTTCACATTGGTGTTGGCAAAACACGCTTTAAGGAAGATAAAAATGGCCAATCATCCGCCGTTTCACTGTCGGGAGTGCCCGCCCAACTTTAAAGCCGCCAACGAGATCGCGTAAGCGGGTCACGAAAACGGTTTCAAGGCGTTTGCCGGGGATGTCTGTGGTTCACCTGGCGAATCCCGGACTCGAAAGTGCTTCCTCGTTGGTGTCGCCAATTTTCGTCTTTTCCGGCTGCGATTTACGGGTGTCTCTATTGACGGGCGTTCTCCAATGTATCAATTAAGTTTGCCGGGTCGAGTTTAAGGCGGCAATTTCAATTCAGGTTTACTGTCGCTCACGCCGAGGGCACACCTTGATTGACTCATGCAAGCCTGCCTGTGACATCTCGGAAAGCGATATTCTGAATACCCTCCAAGATAGTGCGCTTTTGTCAGCGCGATTGCAGCTCAGGCTATTTTAGAACTCTGTGAACCGTTTCTAGAAGTACAGCAAGAGGGAAGGGCTTTGCCAGAATCTCATGAGCACCAAACTTTTTCGCCACCGGCAGGTAAGAATCAGGCGATACCCGACCGCCGCCCGACATCGCAACAATCTTGACTTGGCGGTCTTTACGGCGGAGTTCGAGGATCGCCGATAGTCCTTCTCTGCCTGGCATTATCAAATCGGTAATGATGAGATCAAAACGATGGTGCTCGTGCAGCCGGAGCGCCTCATTGCCTTCACTCGCTTCCTGAACCCGAAAGCCACATTGTTGGAGGAAGGTCGACAACAGGGCGCGAAATTGTTCATCATCGTCAACAAGTAGAATATCCTTCATGATGTCCTTTCTATTTTTCTAGTGCGCGACTGACCGCGGCTCCCAACAATTGCCGAGTGACAGGTTTCATCACAATTTCTCGAATGCCGACCGTTTGAGCCTTTTCCGGCGTGATGGTTGGGTTATACCCAGTCACCAGAATAATCGGCAGGTCTGGGCGAAATTGTAAGAGATGCTTTGCCAGTTCACAGCCGTCCATCCCCGGCATCGTAAAGTCCGTTATCACCAGATCAAAAAGATGCGGCTTGGCGCGAAAGGTTTCCAGCGCCTCGTGACCGCAACTTTCCGTCACTACGGCGTATCCTTGACCTTCGAGAATCTCTTTGCCAATGCGAATCAATGGCTGTTCGTCATCAACAAACAGGATGCGCTCACCATCGCCTCGGCGAATCGGATATTTGTTCTCCTGTAGCGTAACGCAATCCCCAGCCAGTGCCGGAAAGTAAATGTTGAAAGCCGTACCCTTTCCTGGTTCGCTGTAGACCAGGATGCGACCTTCATGTTTTTTAACAATTCCGTGAACCACCGATAACCCTAGCCCAGTACCTTTGCTTTGATCTTTGGTCGTGAAAAACGGTTCAAATATGCGCTCGACGGTTGCCTGATCCATGCCATGCCCGGTATCGCTTACCACCAGGCGTACATAATGACCTTCCTGAAATCCAATGTTGCTGCGCGTGAAGGCTGCGTCGGCGTAAAAGGTCGTCAAGCGGATTGCCAGTACCCCGCCTTGCTCATTCATGGCGTGCAAAGCGTTGGTGCCCAGATTCATCATGATTTGATGAATCTGCGTCGCATCGGCAAGGACAGTCGGCACCTCCGCGTCAATTTCTAGACGAATCTCGATGGTTGCCGGTATCGATGGACGCAGCAGTTCAAAGGATTCCTTGATCACCGCTTGCAGCGAGGTCGGCCGGCGCTCTTGTTCCTGTTGCCGGCTGAAGGTCAGGATTTGGCGCACCAACTGTGTCGCCCGGTCACCTGCTTTGTGAATCTGTTTGAGGTACTCTTGCACGCCGTGTGTCGCTGGCAGGGCGGTTGCGGCTAATTCGTCGTAGCCGATAATCGCTGCCAGAATGTTATTGAAGTCGTGTGCGATGCCCCCGGCGAGCCTGCCGATAGCTTCAACCTTCTGCGACTGACGAAGTTGTTGCTCCAATCGCCGTCGCTCGGTTACATCGGTTGCCACGCCGAGCACCTGAATGGTGCCGCTCGAGGTGAGCAGGGGAACTTTGATGACTTGTAGCCAGCGGGATTGGTTGGCTGCGTTTGTCACTTTCTGCTCGTCAATCACCGTCGGTGTCTGCGTGGAGACAACCTCCCGGTCAATCGCTAACGAATCCTCGACCGCCTGCGCATCGGTATTGAGGTCGCTTTCGCGTTTGCCGATGATGCCGTCAACTGTTGTTCCATAAAGTTCGGCAAGGGCGCGATTGGCTAAAACATAATTGCCAGTGCCATCCTTGACCCAGATTAGGTTAGGCGAGGTATCGATGACCTGACGGAGAAATTCCCCCTGCGCTCTCAATCGTTCTTCCGACTGTTTGTGCAGGGTAATATCGGTGCAGGCACCAATAAACTTCGTCAGCTTGCCGTTTGAATCGCGAATCGGCAGACCGCGGTCTAAAAAGAACAGGTAGTTCCCGTTCTTATGGCAGATGCGATACTCTTCGTTGAAGGGTTCGCCGATGCGCAATGACCTGGCATAGGCTTCGACAACCCGTTGGCGATCCTCTGGGTGAATTAAGCGCCGTCGTTGCGAAGTCGCGGAAATTCCACCGGCTTCATAACCGAGCATTTTATCGAGATTGCCAAACCAGGTGATCTGATTCGAGGGTAACGTTCTGATGTAAAGCAGGTCACTGGCATTGAGTGCCATTAGCCGGAACTCCTCTTTGTTTTCCCGAACCGTTTCGGTCTGCTGTTTCGCCATGTCCAGGGCATTCCGGTAGGTATGACTGACACGAATCATCTGACGACGCGTAAACCATGCGAGCGCGCCACCCAAACACAAGGTCAACCCCCAAACCGTTGCCGTCGTTCGCCTCGTTGCCTGCTGAGTCGATGAGTTTAACTCATCGCGCAGCGCTTCTTCGGACTGGATAAAGAGGGTGAAGTTGTTACGCATATAGTCCATCACCTCTTCGCCGCGCCAGTTATTCTCATAGCTTTGGTACGCGCCTCCCTGACGACGCATCTCGATCAACTCCTGGCTCAAGCGATTCCATTGTTCAAAATCCTTGCGTATTGCCTGAAGCCGGCGCAGTTGCAGGTCGTTATCGGAAACGGCAACCGCCAGAGCATTAAATGAAGAATCAATCTGTTGACGTGCCTGATTCGTTGGATGGAGAAACACCGGCGCGCCTGTCAGCAGATAGCCTCGCAAACCGGTTTGCACATCCAACAGCAGCTTGTGAGTGCTATTCGCTTCGGCGATCACTTTATTGGCGCGGTTGCTCCATTCCGATAATGAAAGCAGCGTATTAATTTGCCAGAAGAGAATCAGCGCCAACGTGGTGACCAAAATTAGCGGTAGCGTGATAGTCTGGATCAGGAGACGTTTGAAGGTAGACAATCGAATGTTTTTCAGGTTCATGGGACACAAGGATTTGTCTGGTTCGCAGGCGCAACTTTTCTATAAGGACACGCTTATGTCGTGCCGGCAATAATCGGTGTTTTGTCGTCGGAGGGGCTAAGTCGAGTGTACGATTCTGAAAGCCTTCGTTACTCGATGCGATCCTAACACACGCAGAAAAGGCGATCTATAATCGTCGGGAAATTTAACCGAAATTTAAAATCAGCGCGGTGAATGTAACAAACTTCACCAAAGCTAAAATCAGCAATTCAATGATGGGTACGCTGCATATCAAAAAGAAGCCGTATTTATCGACCTGCTCGCTCTGCTGAGTGTACCAATGTCCGGTTTTCTGATTTGCAAAATCAATCTCCGAAAATCTAAATTGCCAGCTTTGGGCATCGAAAAGAACGGTCTATAATGCTTCGACCGTTCCGACTATTACAATCATTTTATTGAGGGACTTATGAAGAAAATTCGTGCTGGAATTATTGGCGCAGGTTTCGTCGGCCCGCTGCACATGGAAGCGGCGCGGCGTCTCGGTTATGTGGATTTTGTGGGCATTGCGACTTCCAAGCTTGCATCAGCGGAAAAAAAAGCCGCGCAATACGGCATCGACATTGCTTATGAAAATTATCAACACCTGCTCGAAGACCCCACCATTGATGTCGTCCACGTCTGCACGCCGAACAATTTGCATTACCCGGTGGTGATGGATGCGGTCGCCGCAGGCAAACATGTCATCTGCGACAAACCGCTTGCCGTGAGCGCCTCAGAAGCGCGTGAGATGCGTGACGCCGCAGCCAAAGCCGGGGTGGTCAATGCCGTCACCTTTAACTATCGTTTTAATCCGGTCGTGCAACACGCCCGCGCTATCGTTGCCAAAGGCGAACTCGGCGCGGTGCGATTCGCGCATGGCTATTATTTGCAGGATTGGTTGTTGTATGAAACCGATTTTTCCTGGCGACTTGAAGCCGATAAAGGCGGCGCGACCTCTGCCGTCGGCGACATCGGTTCGCACTGGTGCGACACCGCGCAATTCATCACCGGACAGAAAATCTCGCGTGTACTTGCGAGCCTTTCAACCATGATTCAGGTGCGCAAAAAACCGAAAGGCTCACGCGAAGCTTTTGCCGCAGCCGGTGGCGAAGAGGAGTACGAAGATTTTCTGGTGACCTCGGATGATCTGGGTTCGGTATTGCTTGAATTTGAAAATGGCGCGAAAGGTTCATTTTCGGTTGGGCAGGTTTGTCCCGGTCATAAAAACGATTTGCAGATAGAAGTGAACGGCGCGACTGGCTCGCTCAAATGGGTACAGGAACGCCCTGACGAATTGCATTTCGGCTATCGCGATAAGCCCAATGGTTTGTTGCTGCGCGACGCCAATCTCCTGGATGAAAGCGCGCGTTGGAGCGTCAACTTGCCGGGCGGTCACGGCGAAGGTTGGGCGGACGCTTTTAAAAATTTAATGGCGAGCGTCTATTCATTCATACGCGACGGAATGACCCCGGCGAGCGATGCGGATAAAATTAAATTCCCGACCTTTGAAGACGGTTATCGAATGAACGCCATCATTGATGCCATCATTCGCTCGAATCAAAACCGTTCCGTTTGGACGGAGGTTGATTATTGAAATTAAAGGATAAATTCACCACAGAGGCACCGAGACACAGAGAATTTTTTAGGGAGAGGATAAGTGGATAATTTTTCTCAGAAAGACTTATTGACGGAAAAGATTATCGGCTTTGCCATAGAAGTGCATCGCGCGCTTGGTCCCGGTTTATTGGAATCTGCGTATGAAGAATGCCTTTGTTACGATTTATCGCAAGCTGGTTTGAGAATAGAGCGACAAGTTCCTTTGCCCGTTGTTTACAAAAGCGTGAAACTGGATTGCGGTTATCGTATGGATGTTGTTGTTGAGGATGAAGTGGTCGTCGAGTTAAAAACGGTTGAGCATTTATTGCCGGTTCATCAGGCGCAGTTAATAACTTATCTGAGACTTGGCGGCTATAAAAAAGGCTTGCTGCTGAACTTCAATAATTCGGTATTGAAAAACGGCATTAAACGAATCGTTCTCTGATTTTATTTTCTCTGTGTCTCTGTGTCTCTGTGGTGAATTTTCTTTCTGAATAGGAATCGATTATGAAACGTAAATTACTAGGGCTTGGTTGTCTTGGCGCATTGCTAACGTTTGCGCTTGTTTTACCCAATACTTCGGCGAATAACGCTTCGGTGATTAAAAAACACAAAGTGCTTTACCTGACCCATTCCGCAGGGTTCAAGCATCAGGTGTTGCCCGAAAGCGAAAAGATTATGAAAGAGCTTGGCGAAAAATCCGGCGCTTTTGAAGCCGTCACCACGCAGGATTGTTCATTGATTAACCAGGAATCGTTGAAACAATTCGACGCGGTGATTTTTTATACGACCGGCGAGTTGCCGATTTCCGATGAACAGAAACAGGCGTTTATGGCGTTCATCAAATCGGGCAAAGGCTTCGTCGGTATTCATAGCGCCACCGATACCTTTTATAAATGGGCGGAATACGGCGACATGATTGGCGGTTATTTCGACCAGCACCCCTGGCATCAGGAAGTCACCGTCAAAGTGGAAGACACGAAAAGCCCGGCGACCAAACATCTCGGCGCGTCTTTTAAAATCACCGATGAGATTTATCAGCATAAAAATTTCTCACGCGACAAGGTTCACGTGCTGCTCAGTCTCGATGTCAATTCCGTAGATTTAACCAAACCCAATGTCCATCGCGCCGATAAAGATTTCGCGCTCGCCTGGTCGCGCAGTTTCGGCAAAGGTCGCGTCTTTTATACGGCGCTCGGACATCGTTCGGAAGTCTGGAACGACGAACGCTTTCAAAAATTGTTGATCGGCGCAATCAAGTGGGCGATGGGCGATTGACGATGAAGGGGTGACCTTGCAAACCTTGTCGCAGTAGAAAAGGCGGATTACACTCAAAGCCATGAAAAAGACTGCAATATCAATTTCTGACACGGTATTTTATCAGGCAGAAGAAAGCGCGCGGAGGTTGAATATGTCGCGCAGCGAATTCTACACCAAAGCAATTCTTGCTTACCTGCAAGAACACCGTGATGTAGATGTGACTGCCAAACTCAACGAAGTTTATGCCCAAAATTCGTCAGCAATAGACAAAGAATTGAGCAAAGTTCAAAACACCATATTAGTCGAGGAACATTGGTGATGCAGCGTGGCGAGATTTGGTGGGCGGATTTGCCAGACCCGGTTGGTTCGGCTCCGGGCTGCCGTCGTCCTGTTTTGGTTATACAGTCCGATTTATTCAATCGCAGTCGCATTCAAACAATCATTATTGCGGTTATTACGAAAACCTCGACCTGGCAGAAGCGCCTGGCAATGTGCTGCTGAGTTCACGTCGCAGTCGCTTGCCTGTAGATTCTGTCATCAATGTTTCGCAGGTTCTCACGATAGACAAAAACTTGTTGACCGAATAGGTTTCGACATTGACGGACAAAAAAATGAATCAGGTGGAAATCGGCTTACGGCTTGTGCTTGACCTCTAATTTTCAAGGATGAGAGTTTCCCCAATCAGAACCTTCTTTGCCCCCGGGCGCGTCAACCTCATCGGCGAACACACGGATTATAACGAAGGCTTCGTGTTGCCGATGGCGATTGAATGCGGCACCTTCGTTTCAGGTCGCGCGCGGGAAGATAGAACGGTGCGCGTCTTTTCACATTATTTAAACGAAGATGCCACGTTCGATTTAGACGCCGACACCCCGCCGCAACGCGGCATCTGGTTGGATTTTATCGAAGGCATCACCAGCACCCTTGAATCGGAAGGCTGTCGTTTGCGCGGCGCAGACCTTGAAATCAAAAGCACGGTGCCGATTGGCGGCGGGCTTTCTTCTTCAACCGCGCTCGATATGGCAGTGGCGCTTGCCATGCTCAGGCTTTCGGAAATTGAATTCGATAAACGCAGGCTCGCGCTCATGTCGCAAAAATCGAATCACACCTACGTCGGCACACGCGGCGGCTTGATGGATCAACTGACCATTCTTTTCGGACAGCGAAATCATGCCTTGCTCATAGATTGCCGCTCGCTTGAAATCAAGCCGATTCCATTCGCTACTCAAAACGTCGCGGTGGCGATTTGCAACACCAATGTGAAACACAATCTCGTCGCTTCCGAATACAATGCGCGCCGCGCCGAATGCGAAACCGGCGTTGAACGTTTGAAAAAATATCTGCCGCATATTTGCGCCTTGCGCGATGTCAGCGTCGAGGAATTTGGGCAGTATGAAAATGCTTTGCCGGAAATTATTCGTCGCCGCGCCCGTCACGTCATCACTGAAAATGTGCGAACCCTTGCAGCAGCCGGGGCGCTCGGCGCAAATGATTTTGAGAAGATGGGCGAATTGATGTACGCTTCGCACGCTTCTTTGCGGGATGATTATGAAGTCAGTTGCAAAGAATTGGATGCGCTCGTGGAAATCGCTTCGCAAACCGAAGGGGTCATCGGCGCGCGAATGACCGGCGGTGGATTTGGCGGTTGCACGGTAAATTTAGTGAAGCGCGAGGCGCTCGCGCAGTTTCAAAAGCGTGTTGCCCGTGAATACGAAAAAGCCACCGGCAGTCGACCGATGATTTTGATTTCCGAGGCGAGCGCCGGCGCAAGCGAGGTTGAAAGCTAAAAGTAAAAAGTAAAAAGTAAAAAGTAAAAGGGCAAAAATAAGCCAGTTTTATTGAGTTTCTGCATTCTATCCACTTCCGTTTATCTAAAAAGGAGACCTATGAAATATATGCGATTGATTTCCGGCTTGCTCATTCTCGTCTTAATGTTGGTTTGCGGGGTGTCCTCGACCATTACCCACGCGCAAGCCAGAGACATTGTTTTAATCAAAGCCGGACAGTTGGTTGATGTGAAGAGCGGGCGCGTGCTCGCAAATCAAGCGATTCTCATTGAAGGCGACCGCATTAAAGAGGTCGGCGACGCGGCGACGGTGAGTTCGCGCGCCCCCGCAAATGCCCGCCTCGTTGATTTATCGAACGCCACAGTGTTGCCCGGACTGATTGATTGTCACACTCATTTGACATTTGAACTCGGCGGCATCGCGCAAGGCTTCATGATTTCGATTCCGCGTCAGGCGCTGATAGGCGCGCGTTACGCCAAAGTGACGCTGGAAGCCGGTTTCACGTCGGTGCGCAATGTTCATGCCGCCGGTTATTCCGACATTGCGTTGCGCGATGCCATCACTGCGGGTGACGTTCCGGGACCGCGCATTTCGGCTTCAGGTCCAGCCATTGGGCCAACCGGCGGTCACGCCGATGAAAGTTCGCTGGCTCCCGAATTTCATCATCGCGCCGATGGCATCGCCGATGGTGTCCCGGCAGTGATTGCCAAAACCCGTGAAAATATTAAATACGGCGCGGATTGTATCAAGATTATGTCAACCGGCGGCGTGCTCTCGAAAGGCGATTCACCGGAAGCCGGACAGTACAGCGACGAAGAGATGAAAGCCATCATTGATGAAGCCCATCGGCTGCATCGCAAAGTTGCAGCCCACGCGCATGGCGCATCGGGTATGAAGCAGGCAATCCTGGCGGGCATCGATTCCATCGAACACGGTTCATATATCGATGAAGAGAATATGCGATTGATGAAAGAGCGCGGCGTTTATCTGGTGCCGACGCTCTTTCTCACGGACTGGTTTATGGAAAATTACAAACGCATCGGCGTGCCGCAATATATGGTTGATAAAGCCAATCAAGTGATGCCGGTGATGCGCCAGAATGTCGGGAAAGCGATTAAATCGGGCGTGAAAATCGCTTTTGGCACGGATGCGGCGGTCTATCCTCATGGACTCAATGGCAAAGAGTTTGCCGTTTATGTGAAACTCGGAATGACGCCCATGCAGGCAATGCAAACGGCAACCGTGAATGCGGCGGATTTATTGGGCTGGGCAGACCGCGTCGGCTCAATCGAAACCGGCAAATTCGCGGATCTAGTCGCCGTCACCGGCGACCCCACCAAAGATATAACGGTGCTGGAGCGCGTCGGTTTCGTGATGAAAGGCGGACAGGTTTTTAAAGACACCCTCACGAAAAAATAAGCGCACTTTGTAAGGGGCAGGGAATGTCTCTGCCCTTACTTGATAAGAGATTCGGCTATCCTGATTAATCATCTCCTTTGCTTTTCATCTCTCGTTTAATCATTAAAAATTCACAAGCTGTTCACACGCCTTTAACATCGCATTGTTATAAATCTTCATTCGCTATCTATCGAAGTAATTCCTGAGCGGTTTGACTCGCAACGGTTCTTTGTGATTAAAAAAGCACAACTGCGTTGGTGCCGATAAACGTCCTGCAATTATTCAAGGGGTCAAGCCGCAAGGCATTAAAAATCTTTGTCAAAATCTGAGGAGGCTTATGCTTAAAAGACTCGTTCACCTACCGGCTGTTTTTTTAATTCTTTCGATGCTGGCAAGCCTTACGGTTTTTGCGCAGGTCAGCACCGCCAGTCTCACCGGACTGGTCACCGATTCACAGGGCGCAGCGGTTGCGAATGCTGCGATTAAAGCCACTAACAAAACCACCAATTTCTCTCAAACCACCACCACCAATTCATCCGGCTACTACACCTTCGCTACTTTGCCCATCGGCAGTTATTCATTGACCGTCGAAGTGCAGGGCTTCAAGAAAGTAACCAACGAAGGACTCACTTTGGAAGTCGGGCAAAAAGCCCGCATGGATTTTTCACTTGAAGTCGGCGCACTTTCCGAAACCGTTTCGGTAACCAGCGACGCGCCGCTACTGACCAAACAGGAAGCCACGACCGGCGGCGTCATTGAAAATCGTCTGGTGCGCGATTTGCCCCTGAGCATTCGCAACTGGGATGATTTGCTCGGACTGGTTCCGGGCGTGCAGACCGACCGCTACACCGAAGAAGGCGGTGGCACTGCCGCAGGGCGAACGGGCGGCGCAAATGTCCACGGGGTGCGTTCATTGCAAAATAATTTCGTGCTCGACGGCGTCGATAACAATTCGATTTCCACCAATGTACAGGAACTGACCACTCAGGTGGCACGCCCTTCGGTTGATTCGATTCAGGAATTCAAAGTCAGCACCAATCCTTACAATGCCGAAAATGGGCGCAGCCCCGGCGCGCTCATCAGCGTCACCACGCGCGGCGGCACGAATGAATTTCACGGCACGATTTATGAATTTCATCGCAATCGCATTTTCGATGCCACCAACTTTTTCCTCAATCGCACAGGGGTTAAAAAAGGGCAGAATATTCAAAATCAATTCGGCGGCAATTTCTTTGGACCTATCATTCGCAACCGAGCTTTCTTCTTTTTCAACTATGAAGGCACGCGCATTCGCAAAGGAACCCTGAGACCCGGCAACGTGCCGCTGGCGAATGAACTCACCGGCGATTTTTCTGCCGCCGCTGCCGCAAAAAACCGCACCACCTACGCGACGTTGGTTGACCGCGTCGGCGATTGCGTCGGCAAAAATAATCCTTTCCCGAACAATCAAATTCCGGCGCGGTGCATCGACCCGGTAGCCGCAAAAATTCTCGGACTGTTGCCCGCCGCCAATGTTGTGCCGGGCACCGGTCCGTTGAATGCGCTTAACTTCATACGGGTTCCCAATATCATTGATGATACCGACAGTTTCACCTGGCGCGGCGATTATCAACACGATGCCAACAACACCTTTTTCATGCGCTACACTTACACCGACCGTTTTCGCTTTGTGCCCGGAACTTTTGGCGGCATCGTTGATGGCACATCGACCTCGGCATTCGGGCGTTTATTTATGAAAGCCCATTCGGCGGCAGTCGGCTGGACGCATATTTTCAGCCCGCGACTGGTCAATGAATTTCGCCTGGGTTGGGGGCGCAATGAATCGCACGGCAATCAAGACCCGTTCGGGCAGAACACGCTTGCCGATTTCGGTATCAAAGGCGTGAGCGATTCGCCGACCTTTAGCGGCGGTTTGCCCGGCATCGTCGTGGATGCGCGTGGCGGCAGTTTAAGACTTGGCGGCACGGCTGGCGGAACCGATAGACTCGGCTCGCCCGACTTTCTGCCGAAGTTTCAAATCACCAATCAATTTCAATGGGTCGATTCGCTGAGCTATACGCTGGGCGCTCATCAAATCAAATTCGGCGTCGATTTGCGCGCCCCGATGCGCAACATCTATCTGGATGTACCGGGACTGCGCGGTTCGCTCACCTTTGACGGACAACGCACAGGCATCGGGCTTGCCGACTTTTTGCTGGGCTATCCATCGGCGGCGCAGTTATCGAATCTGGCAGTAGTTGACCAACGTTTGTGGATGTATTCCAACTTTGTTCAGGATGATTGGAAGATTACGCCGAAACTCACATTGAATCTCGGATTGCGTTACGATTTCGCCACCTGGCCCTATGAAGGCGCAGACCGCATGGCGAATTTCGACCCGACAACCGGCACACGCTTTACGCCTGAAAATTCACCCTATGGCAGAAGCTTGATTAAAGCCGATAAAAATAATTTCGCGCCGCGCATCGGCATCGCTTATCAACTGACGCAAAAGACCGTGATGCGCACAGGCTATGGCAGATTTTATATGCTGCTCGAACGCGCCGGCAGCGAAGACCAGTTGGCTTTGAATCTGCCTTTTCTGGTGAACAATGTTGTGAGCGCCACTTCGACCGGCACAACCGTAAACAATATGCGACTGAGAACCGGATTCAATCTGTCGCTTGACCCGAGCGCCGTCAATCCTGCGTCGGTACGTTTACGCGCCGTCAACCCGGAAGCGGTTATGCCAAGCGTCGATCAATGGAATTTCGGTTTTCAACAACTGCTCACCAGCGACCTGGTGTTGACTGTGGATTATGTCGGCACGAAAGGAACCCACCTTTCGATTTTGCGCAATCTCAATCAACAGTTCTTTAATGCCAATGGTACAGGCACAGGGGTGATTCCCTTTCCGCAATTCGGGCCAATTGAATTTCGCGACAATGGCGGCAATTCGATTTATCACGGCGTTGAGTTGTCGCTTGAAAAACGTTTCAGTCGCGGGTTGTCGTTCCAGACCGCCTATACTTATTCAAAATCCATCGACCAGGCGCAGGAACATCTGTTTAGCGGCGGCTCAAATTCTTTCATGCAAAATGCGCGTGACCTCAGACAACAACGCGGGCGCAGCGATTTCGATTATCGCCATCGTTTCGTGGCGAGTTACCTTTATGAAATTCCGCTCGGTCGCGGACATAAATATTTGAGCAGCGGCATTGGCGATTATCTGCTTGGCGGTTGGCGCATCAGCGGCGTGACCAACATCCGTTCGGGCAGACCGTTCACGGTTTTCGCGAGCGCCAATAACGGATTGGTCGGAAATCGCGGCGGACTTGCAAGCGCCGTCGCTGATTGTTTACTAGATGGGACGTTGCCGCCAAGCCAGCGCACCATTGACAAATGGTTTAACCCGCTGGCGTATGCGGTGCCGACGCCTGCGCGACTCGGCAATTGCGGGCGCAACACCCTGGATGGTCCGGGACTGGTGAATTTCGATTTTTCGATGGCGCGGTCATTCAATTATTTCGGTGAAGGTCGCAGCCTCGAATTTCGCTGGGAAGTTTTTAATGTCTTCAACCACGCGCAATTCGGACTCCCGGAACGCAATCGCGCCAGTAGCGCGGTCGGTAGAATCTCTACTTTGGCGGGCGACCCGCGCGTGATGCAGTTCGCCTTGAAGTTTTATTTCTAAAATTTGTTGAGGGAGCGGTCTCTGACCGCGCTTCAACCAACGACGCGGTCAAAGACCGCTTGTTCAACCCCAGTAAATCGTTTTGCAATCTGCAATAGGAAGCGGTCTCTGACCGCGACACCTATTGGAGAAAAAGGACAGGATGAAAATTCCTGTCCTTTTTTTGCGACTCAGGTGCTGTGCATTTTTAACTCTTGAGGAGTACAATCATCACACAAAATTTACCAACCAATTGGAGGCATCATGAATAAACCATCGCGTAGAAATTTTTTGAAAGGCGCGGCAGCGGGAAGCTTTGTCGTGCTCACCTCAAAGAAGACCGCTGCCAAAGAATTTTTACTCAGCGCAGACCCGGAACCGCAGGCAACCGCGACCGGCGACAAAGTTCGCTTCGCGACGATTGGCGTCGGCGGGCAGGGAATGAGCGATACGCGCACCGCTTTGCAGACCGGCATGGCGGAACTCGTCGCCGTTGCGGACATCTACGACGGACGCCGCGAACGCGCGCAGGAAATCTGGGGCAGTCACATTTTTACGACTCGCGATTATCGCGAGATACTGACGCGCAAAGATGTTGATGCAGTGATTATCGGCACCCCCGACCACTGGCACGCGCAGATTGCGGTTGACGCTCTGAACGCCGGTAAAGATGTCTATTGCGAAAAGCCCATCGTGCAGATGCTTCCCGACGGTCACAAAGTAATAAATGCGGAAAAGCAGACCGGAAAAATTTTGCAGGTCGGCAGCCAGCGCGTCAGTTCCATCGTTTTTGCCAAAGCCAAAGAGTTACTGGCATCGGGCGCGATTGGCACTTTGAACATGGTTGAAGCGTGGATCAATCGCCGCTCGAACAATGCCGCGTGGCAATATTCGATTCCCCCCGATGCGCGTCCCGATAGAATTGATTGGGATAGATTTTTAGGCAACGCGCCAAAGGTGCCGTTTGAACCGATTCGCCTATTCCGCTGGCGCAACTATCGCGCCTACGGCACAGGTATCGGTGGCGACCTCTTCATTCACTTGTTTTCAGGTTTGCATTTTATGGTGGGTTCAAATGGCCCATCGCGGGTGTTGGGAACCGGCGGCTTACGATTTTGGAAAGACGGGCGCGATGTGCCGGATGTTTTGCTTGGGCTTTGCGATTACTCGGAAACCAAAACCCATCCCGGATTCAATGTCTCGCTTCGTGTGAATTTCGTTGACGGCAGCGTTGACCCGAATGCCTTTGAAGAATCGGGCTATCGCCTGGTAGGAAGCGACGGGGTGATTTCGCTTGGCAGTCGCGGACTCACACTCACGCGCAAGCAACGCTCGAAAGAGCCGGGCTATAACATCGATACCTTCCCGAAAGCGGTGCAGGAAGAATTTGTCAAAGCTTATCGCCAGCAATATCCGCCGCAACCGCCAAGCATCAGCCAATCGAGCGATGAGATTTATAACGCGCCATCCGGCTACAGCGATGGTCTTGATCACTTCCGCAATTTCTTCAAGGCGGTGCGTTCGCGTAACCCGGTGGTTGAAGATGCGACCTTTGGGGTTCGCGCAGCCGGTCCCGCGCTGCTGACCAATCAAAGCTACTTTGAAAACCGCATCATGAATTGGGACCCGGAAAAAATGAAACTCACGGACGACGGGGGAAGGTAGAACAGTAGGCAGTAGGCAGCAGGCAATGAGCGGTAGGCAAGCAGGCAGTTTCAAAAAGCGCCGGGATTCAGGTGATTCAATCTCGGCGCTTTTTTATCGAATACCTCCGCCGCTTATCGAATCAGGTGTCCACTCAACGATTGAGTTGCATTTTTCGGGAAAGTGTCTGGTAGTTTTCATAGGCTATTAGATTTTCTATTAAGCGAAAACCCTTCTGCGTTTCCAGCCGCGTAGAAATTCCAATTCTTTCAATGCTCAGGGAGATGATTGTGAAAAAACTGATGTCATTGACTTGGTTACTAATGGCATTTTGCTTTTATGTGCCGCTTACACAGGCGCAAAACCCCGAAGCGGTGGCGGCTCGCGTGCCGCTTGAAAATTATTTGAAAGGTCATGCCACAGGACAGGGCGACTACATCCGCAAAGCTTTTCACCCCGACGCCCGATTGCAATGGTTCCGCGACGGTAAATATCAAACCCGCTCTCTTGAAGATTTCATCGCCGGCTTTAAAGGCGAACCTGCGCCCGATGAATCGCAGCGCAAGCGCCGCATCGAAAGCCTCGACATTGCCGGTAATGCCGGAACGGCGAAAATCGTTCTGGATTATCCGAGCGTTAAATTTGTCGATTATATGTCGCTGCTGAAAATCGGCGATGAATGGAAAATCGTCAACAAGATTTTTTACGCCGAATACAAACCCAAGCCGTAAAGCGAATCTCTCAAAAAGGAGTTTTTATGAAAACAGTTTTTGCGATGATGGTATTGCTGCTCGCTTTACCCGCGAGCCTCAGCGCGCAATCAATGGATGACCGCGAAGGTGTCCGGCAAGCGGTGCTTGATTATGTCGAAGGTGTTTATGAAGTCGCGCCTTCGCGCATTGAACGAAGCGTTCATCCCGACCTGATCAAACGCGGCTTTTATACGGCAAAAGATAAAACCGGTTATCAAACCGGCGTGATGACTTATCAACAACTGGTTGATCTGGCGGGCAAATGGAACAAGACCGGGTGGCTGCCGAAAGATGCGCCGAAAGAGATTGTCGTGTTTGATGTTTTGGATCAAACCGCTTCGGCGAAACTCACGGCATACTGGGGCGTCGATTATTTTCAACTTGCGAAGTATGACGGCAAATGGAAAATCATTCACGTGCTCTGGCAATCACCACCACCGAAAGCCAAACCCTAAATTAATAGAAAGGTGACAGACCGGAATGAAGCCACGTCAACCGTTCGCGCATCAACGGGCACACTTCGCTGATGCGTGAGTCATTGGCGCGCGGGCTGATGAAAACATGATTTCAAACCACTGGAAAACCCGCCTGTCATCTTTCTGGACGCTGCAAATCATCGGTTGGTCGATTTATGCGGTGATGATTTATATCACCTTTCTGACCGTCGTTTCGACTGACAGGATGTTTCGGTTGTTTCAAATTAAAAGCTTTCGCGCGATTGTCGGCTTCGCTCTCACCTGCATTTTACGGCTGATTTATAAACGCTTTTCCAGTCGTCGCGATTTTCAAATCATCGCCGTGCTTGTCATTATCAATGCCATTGTCTTTGGTTCGATGTGGACGCTCATCGAATTCGGTTATTACTGGTTGACCGAAGCCAATTTCAGCTTTGTCAGAGAGTTTCAATCATTTCCCAAAGTTACACTTGATTACGCGGTTACTTTACTGGCGTGGAGCGCGCTCTATTTCGGCATCAAATACTGGCAGGCGTGGCAAGAAGAACGCGAACGCACCTTAGCCGCAAACGCCCTTGCGCATCAGGCGCAACTCGATATGTTGCGTTATCAGTTGAATCCGCATTTTCTTTTCAATGCGCTCAATTCGATTCGCGCTTCGATTGATGAAGACAGTCGCCGCGCCAAACGCATGATTACCGAGTTCTCGGAGTTCCTGCGCTATTCCTTGTTGCAAAGCAATTCGTCGAACATAACGCTGGGCGAAGAACTCGAAGCCATTAAAAATTATCTGGCGATTGAAAAGATTCGTTTTGAAGACAAACTTGATTACACCTTCGATATTGAAGCCGATGCCGAGGCGTATCAACTACCGGCGTTTTTAATTCATCCGCTGGTTGAAAATGCGATTAAACATGGAATGACCAATCAGGCGTCGCCTTTGCGCATTCAAATCAAGGCGCGACTGCAAGGCGATGGGCTTTGGGTTGAAGTCGCCAATACCGGCAAATGGAACGCGGCAACCATCGAATCCAACGGCACAGGCATCGGGCTTAAAAACATCCGCCAACGGCTCGAACAATTATTTCCCGGTCGCAGCGCTTTGAAAATTCATGAAAGGGAAGGTTGGATTCACGCGGCGATTGAAATCAAAAACCAACAGGAGTGAATCCGAAACAATCAGCAAAATCAGGTTGCAATGAAGGTTTTTGGGTTTGCCATCAAGGTAGATGCGAAAGCTTCAGGTTTATAAATCAAAGCTCGTTTCCCAGCGGATAATGCGGATGCGGACGGATTCTTCTCCGGCTGCCAAAATCGGTAGTGACGTGGAGACATCCGCAAATATCCGCTCGATCCGCCGCATCCGCCGGGAATGTCCATTCAAACTTAGTCCGGTTGCCTTTCATATCAACCCTCTCGCTTATCTTGAATAGGAATCGAGAAATGCTTTGCGGGAATTGAAAAATTGCGCGTAAGCCTTTAGTGTTTTTCATCAATTGCGGAATCACCGAAATCAATTTGAGTCAACCCATCAGCAAAGGAGAGTAACTATGTCGCGTTTTCTTGCAACTATTTTTCTAGCTGCAATACTTGGTTTTACCGTATCAGCCCAGCAGGATTTTTCCAAAGTACAGATGAAAGCCACCAAAGTCGCGGGCAACATTTATATGCTCGAAGGCGCAGGCGGCAACATCGGCGTATCCGTAGGCGCGGATGGCATACTGATTATCGACGATCAATTTGCGCCGCTTGCCGATAAAATTCGCGCCGCGCTCAAGGAATTGAACCCCGGCAAATTAAAATTCATTTTGAATACCCATTGGCACGGCGACCACACCGGCAGCAATGCGGCATTTGGACCGGAAGCGCCGATTATCGCTCACGACAATGTGCGCAAACGATTAGAGACCGGCAGCAACACAGCGGGTCGCGTCGTGCAACCTGCGCCCAAAGAAGCTTTGCCGGTGATAACTTTTGAACAATCGGTGTCGATTCATTTCAATGGCGAAGAGATTCGCGCGTTGCATTATCCGCACGGACACACCGATGGTGACAGCATCATCTTTTTTACCAAATCGAATGTCGTGCATATGGGCGACGATTTTTTTGCAGGTCGTTTCCCGTTCGTTGATATTGACAGCGGCGGCAGCGTCGAAGGCTTGGTGAAAAATATTGAAAAGGTCATCGGTAAAGTGCCTGCCGATGTGAAAATCATTCCCGGTCACGGGGCGATTTCCACGCTTGATGATTTGAAAAAATATCATCGCATGCTGGTTGAAACGACCGGCGTGGTGGCGAAGAAAATGAAAGACGGCAAAACCTTGCAGCAGATTCAAGCCGAAGGTTTCGCTGAAGAATGGAAAGAATGGGGCACGGGTTTTGTGAACGCCAATCGCTGGATTGAGACGATTCACCGCTCGATGTCGAAAAAGTAGCTATTGAGTTTATGCCGCAAACCTTTAAAACGCTCATCGTCGATGATGAGAGATTGGCGCGCAAAGAATTACGTTCGATGCTTGCCGAACATCCCTTGATTGACATTGTCGGTGAAGCCGAAAGTGTTGCGAAAGCCATCGAACTCATTGAACGGGAAAACCCGGATGTGGTTTTTCTGGACATTCAAATGCCGGGCGAAAGCGGTTTTGATTTGCTCGAACAAATCGCGGCGAATTTCAAAACCATTTTCGTCACGGCATTTGATGCCTTTGCGCTCAGGGCTTTTGAAGTCAATGCCCTCGATTACCTGTTAAAACCGATTAATCCCGAACGGTTGGCGCGCGCCCTTGAGCGATTGACTGCGGCAGAACCCATCGCGCAAGTTTCTCAACGCAAGCTCGAATACACCGACCGCTTGTTTATCGAAGCGGGCGAGCGTTCGGTATTTTTAAAAGTCGAAGCCATTGTCTGCATCACGGCTGCCGGTGATTATTCGGAAATCCTCACCAACAACGGGCAAAAATCACTGGTGTTAAAACCCTTGAAAGAATGGGAAGAACGTTTGCCGGAAAAATTTTTCACCCGCATTCATCGTTCGGCAATTGTCAATCTCGAATATGTCGAACGATTGGAGAGTTGGTTCAATCAATCCTATCGCGTCTATTTGAAAACCCTAAGTGAACCGTTGATGATGAGCCGCCGTTACGCCGCCAAACTCAAAAACAAATTCAGTTAATAGAGGAGAGTAGATTAAAATCGAAAACCGACTCCGGCGCTGATTTGCAGGCTCAATCCATTGATACCTTCTCTGGTGCTGATACGCGGACCTTGCTGGTCAATGACTTCAGTTTTTGTTGTGGAAGGATAGCGCAAATAGGTTCCTCCGACATCTGCTCTTACCATAAAATGTTTTGAAAGATAGCCCTCAACCACTCCACCAATATCAAAGGCAAATCGGGTTACTTTAATCTCCTGGCAATTCGCACCATTACAGCTTAATGTCGGGGTGTATTTGGTGAAACCGGGGCGCGCTTTAAAAAATATTCCGTAACGCTTATGTCGGACGCCTGTTTTGACGCCGAAAAAGCCCTGCACTTTTGGTTGAGGTAAGATTTCCTGGTTCCCGCCAAAAAATGGGTTGAGGTCATGGTCTTCAACGGAAAAGCGTTCAATCACACCTTCAATGGCAAAGGTTTTGTTGATGTTATAGGTCAATCTGCCACCGCCCCCTTTGAAGTTCTCTTTGGGTAAAGGATTACCCCCAACGAATATGCTATCCGGGCTGTAGTTCAAACGGATAAATGAAAATTGACCGCCGACTTCAAATTTTGGCACTTCAGATTGGGCATTTGCGGATTGAATGAAAAGAACTAGCGCGAAAAGAAAACTGAACCAACGAATAAATTTCGACATGAACGGGAACTCCTTCGGGAAACTTTTCTTTATATTTGAAATGTGAGGGACGGTTGTAAGCGCAAAAATGTTAATGATAGAAACAATATGCAGTCAATCTCATTTCTATGAAGGGCGAGTAGTTTTATGCCTGATGGTCAGGCTAATGGTTCGCTAGTCATAAACCCTTGATGCAATTCTCTTACGGAAAAAGACCGGGCTTAATATCAAGTTGAATTTCCCAGCGGATGCGGCGGATGCTGCGGATAAGGACGGATTTTTTCGCGGCACACAGTGAAATTGTTTCTTGATGTGGGGTTTTGTATCGTTGGAAATATCCGCGCTGATCCGCTCAATCCGCCGCATCCGCTGGGAAGCCAACCTTGATAAACCGCACAATGATTTTCCGTAACCACCATAGACAAAAACGACTTGCCGGGCATAGTCAAACCAGCCGAACAATGGTTGAAGTTAACTTCGTTCAGGTATTTAAAATTCTCAAACCGATTTTCGCGATTACCATTCACCTGTGACGAAAGCCTGAGACTTGACGTATAAGCCGACGTTGACAGAAAGTTTCAATTCGTCTGTTACCGCAAATCAAAAAAATCTGAAAGGATGACGTGAGTAATGAGAATCAGCTTGTATCAAGTGCGCGTGTTTCTGACGGCGTTTATCACCTTGACGCTTTTATCGAACACCCTGGTAATGGCTCAAGGCGGGCAACCGCAACCGACTTTACCCAATATCAACATGTCCGCCAATCCTTTGTTAAAACCCTTCAAATGGCGCGGCATTGGCCCTGCAAGCATGGGCGGGCGCATTGATGACATCGCTGTAGTCGAAAGCAACCCGTATGTTTATTATGTCGGGTTTGCGACCTCAGGCATCTGGAAAACCACCAATAACGGCACCACCTTTGAACCGATTTTCGACACCTATCCGGTGAGTTCGATTGGTGACCTGGCGATTTGTCAGCAAAATCCCAACATCATTTGGGTAGGAACAGGCGAACCGAACAACCGGCAAAGTTCGACCATCGGCGACGGCATTTACAAATCGACCGATGCCGGAAAAACCTTCGTCAATGTCGGCTTGAAAGATACCCAATCGATTGCTCGCGTGGTTTGCGACCCCAAAGATGAAAAAGTCGTGTACGTAGCGGCGCTCGGTCATCTGTTCGGCGCGAACGAAGAGCGCGGTATTTTTAAAACCACCGATGGCGGCGGGAGTTGGAACAAAATCAAATACGTTGATGAAAACACCGGATTCACTGACCTCGCGATAGACCCCGTGGATAATCGCATTTTGTACGCGGCTTCCTATCAGCGACGGCGCGCGCCCTGGGGATTCAATGGCGGCGGCGCAAGCAGCGCCCTCTGGAAAACCCTTGATGCGGGCAAGACCTGGACGAAACTTGAAGGCAATGGACTCCCGGATAATCCCGTGATTGGTCGCATCGGATTAGATGTATCGCGCTCGAATCCCAATGTGATTTATGCGCAAATCGAAGTCGGCACCAGTTCAGGCACAGGCGCTCCCGAAGAACGACCTGCTGCGCAACTCCAACGACCGACTAGCCCACCACCGACTTCCGCTCAACCCGCTGCTGCAAATGAAACGACAGCCGCCGAGAAAAAAACTGAAGAGAAGCCAACTGAGACGACTGCGACGCCACCGCGACGCACGCGGCGCAGAGCGCAAACGCCTGCCGAGAATGCTGAAAACACTGCTGCTGAAAAAGCCGCGACGCTTGCCAAAGATAAAAAATCCGCAGATAAAACCGAATCCGTGAAAGGCGAAACTGCAAAAGCGAAAAAAGAATCGAAAGCCAAAACTGAAACGGCTAAAGCCGAAAAAGATGCGAAAGCGACGACCCCTGCACAGGCTGCGCAAACCCCGCCGCAACAATTGCCGCAACCGGCAAGCAATGCTGACCCGACCAAAAGCGGTGTCTGGCGTTCCGATGACAAAGGCAAGACCTGGCGCGTGATGAGCAACAATAACAATCGCCCGATGTATTACAGTCAGATTCGCGTTGACCCGAAAAATGACCAGATTGTTTATACCTGCGGCGCGCCTTTTCATAAATCGACCGATGCCGGTAAAACTTTCAAAGTCGTGCAGGGCATCGCGCATAGCGACCATCATGCGGTGTGGATTGATCCCAACAATAGCAATCACTTAATCATCGGCAACGATGGCGGACTGGATGTGACTTACGATCAGTGCGAAACCTGGGAATTCATCAACACGATTGCGGCATCGCAGTTTTATGCGGTTAGTGCAGACATGCGACGACCCTATTATGTATGCGGCGGATTGCAGGATAACGGCAGTTGGTGCGGACCGAGCGCCACGCGCAGTCAATTCGGCATTATGAATTCCGAGTGGTATCGCGTAGGCGGCGGCGACGGATTCTATACGCAAATCGACCCGACCGATTACACTACGGTTTACGCCGAATCACAAAATGGCGCGGTAAACCGCATTGATTTAAAAGCCGGCAGAACCGTCAGTATTCGTCCGCGTGCCGCACGACCTCGCCCCAATCCCTCGCAAACGGCTACAGGAGCCAATCCTGAGGCGGCGACCCCGCCAACCGGGCAAGCGCCCGCCGGCGGGCAGGGACGCCAGGGCGGCGGTGGTTTTGGTGGCGGGTTCGGCGGCCCAACAACCTCAAATATTATTCCCGCGCCGCCCGCAGGCGAACAATATCGGTTCAACTGGTCAACGCCGGTTGTGCTTTCACCGCACAACCCGCGCACGATTTATGTTGGCGCAAATCGCCTCTTCAAATCCGTAGACCGTGGCGACACCTGGCGCGCCAGTCCCGATTTAACCAAACAGCTTGACCGCAGCAATCTGCCAATCATGGGCGTCGGCGGTAAAGAGCCAATGGCTTCAAAACATGATGGTGTTGCAAATTACAGCAACATCACCGCGATTGCCGAATCGCCCGCGCAAGCCGGGGTGTTGTGGGTGGGCACCGATGACGGCAATGTGCAGGTGAGCCTGGATGGCGGCGCGACCTGGAATAACGTGGCGAAAAATATTCAGGATATGCCGCAAAACAATCCGCAGATTTCTCGCGTCGAACCTTCGCGATTTGAAGCGGCGGTTTGTTACGTAGCGATTGACAATCATCGTAACAACGATTTCAAACCTTATCTTTTTGTGACGCGGGATTTCGGCGCAACCTGGATGCCGGTGATGAATAATCTGCCGCTCGGCAATGTCAACTGCATACGCGAAGATGCGAAAAATAAAAATCTGTTGTATGCGGCAACCGAATTCGGCTTTTATGTTTCGCTTGACGCGGGCGCAACCTGGCAGGCGTTTATGAATGGTCTGCCGGTGGTGCGTGTCGATGACATTTTCGTGCATCCGCGTGACAACGATTTGATTATCGCCACCCACGGACGCGGCATTTACATTATGGATGACATTACGCCGCTTCAGCAGTTGAGTGAAAAAATGATGAGCGCAGATGTGCATCTATTCGATGTGCGACCCGGCGTGCAGTGGTTGAATGATATAACCATGAGCCGTTCGATTGGTGGCGCTAAAAATTATCGCGCCGCCAATGCTCCGCCGGGAACCGCGATTAACTATTATTTGAAAGGCGTGCCCGAAGGCGAAGTGAAAATTCAAATCCTCGACATTGCCGGTAAACCGATTCGCAATCTCACCGGCACCAAAGAGGTCGGCATCAATCGTGTGCAATGGAATTTACGCGGCGATACGCCGCCGCGCCCGGCGGGCTTCAATCCGCAAGGTGGCGGCGGTCAAGGCGGTGGATTTGGCGGCGCTAATTTTCAACCACCGGTTGCGCCCGGCAGCTATCTCATCAAACTCATGGTCGGCGACAAAGAGTACACCACCAGGGTCGAGGTTCTCGAAGACATCTGGAAAGAGCAGTAGAACATGGACTCGGAATCAAGCCTTTCGGCGCTTGCCAGGGGTCTCGAAGCACTACTTCGCAGCAGACTATAGCCGTTTGCAAAACGATTTACTCAAGTTGAGGAAGCGGTCTTTGACCGCGTATGACGGGAAACGCGGTCAAAGACCGCTTCCTCAACCGAGGCTGAGTAAACTCAATCGCAAACCGCTCCAGACAGTCTGCTGTACATCCCTTGCGTAAGTCCTAAGCTTATTTGAGGGTGAATAATTTATCGGTGAGCGTCTCTTTGTGGGAAACCCCATTGATGGTCATGGTGTAATCAAAAAGCCGCGCTCCCTGTCCACCCTGGGCGCTGATTTGCAGGCGATATTTGGTTGGCAAAGTGAGTCCATCGGCTACGCGAAAATCATCGAAATCTTCGGTGAGTGAATAATAGGTTTCGGGATTTTGTTCGGGATTTTCCCGGCTGCCGACGCTTGCGCCGACTTGAAAACTGTAGATCGTGCGAACGTGCTGAAAGGTTTCGGGGTTGAAATATAAAAGAATTTTCAGACCCGCTGCGCCTTTGCGTGGGCGATAGCCGAGTTCGTGCAAGGGGCGTCCGTCAACCTTTTTCATGCCGCGATATTCCAATTTCGGTTGCAACTGTTCAACCCTTAACAGCGACCACGCAGTCGAAAGCACGCCGCCAAGCAAACCTTCTTTCAATGGCGATTCCTGTTGACTGAAAAAGGCGCTCAATTGTGAACGCCCGCCTTTGGGCAAGAGACTCGTTGCTGCATCTTTTCCGTCAAACGCCAAATTCTCGCCTGGGTAATCAATCGAAGGAAATTTCATGCTGAGACGCAAACGCGCGCCTTCCGAAGCGAGCAACACTTCGCCGGGTAAATCGACTGCGCCGCCAATACGTGTGACCAATCTAACGGTGCCGGAGGCGACCCGTGATTTAATGGCGGCGCGCGCATCCGTCTTGCCGATGGCTTCAAGATGACGGGCAATCAGGTCTTCGGCTTTGAGTGATTTGTCTTTGTCCTGTGCGGTTGAAGTGTTGAGTTGACCGGATGCGAATATCGCTATTGCGAGGCTGAGTGTCGAGACGAGTCCCGATTTTCCGAACGCTTTAAAAAATATTCGTGAGATGCTGATAGAAAATTTTTGCAGCATAGATTCTCCTGATGAACGCTTGAGGTTTATGGCTGATGTTGATATGAACGAGAAATAAGAACTGCGCGACAGTAGCGTTATGGTAAATCCTTAGCGCGGGCTTCTCAAGCGGAATGCATAGATTGATGTCTGTTGGTAAAGACGCCAAAGACCCGGCGGTTTTTTCGCTTCATATTTTTGCTTCTTTTTAGAAGCGAAAAACATCGCCGGGTCTTTGGCGTCATCCGATTCTTTGGAATTACGCTATCGCGTGATGATTTTCGCTTCACTGCGCCGATTCGTTAATGGATTGAAAACCGCGACCTCTACGCTTTGTCCGACAGGAAGTAATTGTTCAAGGCGGGCATCGCGGCTGATGATTTGCGTTGTGGTGCCGCCCGCTTCTCTGGCAGTTTCCGGGTAGCTCATCACCTCAAGCCTCACGCCATTGATTTCAATCACCGAATCGTTGGTAATCATGCCGTTGCCGTTGACCCGCAATTCCAAGCGACCATTTTTGTTTTTGAGTTTGACTTTTTTGATGACCGGTTGCACTGGCGTCGCTTTGTAAACGCCAAGCGGTTGGGTGTGATTTTTGCGACCATAGGCGAAAAACGCCACCTCGCCCAAATCATTCAAGGCGAAGGTATCAATTTCGCGAATGGTTTCGCCGGTGGGCACGGTGTCGCCGACTGCCACGACTTTGAGCATAGCGTTTGGTGAAGCCAGGAAAATCGCTGTGCCGGAACTGCCGTCAATGACTTTGGCTTTGAATGCCACGGCGCTGTTGGCATTGATGCGCGGTCTGAGCAACAGAAAACGCTCGATTAAATCCGGGTCATCGAGGGTAGAGAATTTGCCGCCAATCGGGGTGGCATCGCCTTGCGTCATAATTTTGCTGATTTGATTGCCGGAACGCCTGAAGATGCCGCTGTCGGCTTTGCCATCCAGTAAGACTGCAAAAGCGACTTCACCGTTATCATTCAAATCACTGGTGCCGATGGTGCGGTCTTTGACGCTCAAGCCGTCAACCAAGGGGTCAGCATCGATGAATATTTTTTTGATGCCGTCGTGAGTTTTAAGAAACCAGCCATAGCGTTCGCGCTCTAATGAATCAAGAATGATTTTGCCTTGAAAGAGGACTTCGCTGTTGTTGTTGATGTAGGCTTGTACAGCGGGAAAGAAATTGAAGTAGAACTTGCCGGGTAAAATGTCGGTGACATCTTCGTTGACGGCGATGGGAATGAGTTGTCCGTTGGCATGAACGAAGATACCGTCACGGAAAAAAGCTTGTCCGTCATTGGAGCACGCGCCGAAAGCGATTTCGCCTTTGTCATTGATACTTGGATCACTAAAGCCGCAATGTCTAAAAGTGGTGCCAAGCCCGGTGGCATCGCCTTCGGCAACGACTTTGGAAACCTGACCATTTGAGTAGCGAAGGATCATTCCTTGAATCGCGCCGTTCACCAATGGGCCAGCAATGAAAGCTGCTTCGGATTGATTATTTATATTTATTGGTCCCGTCAAAAAGAACTTACCCCAAGCAGTTGGTTGACAAAGATCTGCAACAAGGAAACTTCGATCTTTACTTGCTAAAAATAATCCGTCGAAGCAGGCTCCCTCGGTCTCAGCTGCAAGCCCTATTTCACCAAGGCTATTAAAAGCGTGCGCGCCATTGATGCGTCCTTCGCAATCGCCACAATTGAAAAACCGCCCGCCATCAGGGCTGGGGTCTCCACGTTTGACAATGGGAGCAAAAGTAAAGCCGCTGGTTTGTGCGAATATTGAAAATTCTTGAAAGGTAAACAGAATGGCGACAAAAAAGATCGTCCGCTTCACGATTACAAAATTGTTCATGAATCCTCTTGCCGTTTATGCGATTCTATCCGAGCCTGATTGCTGCAAAGTAACCTGACTGGACTACCCCCTGAAATCGTACTGTTATTGGCAGGAAATGTTTTATCACACCCATCCGGCTTCAATTGGCGCAGTTGACCGGTTGCTGATTTGACAGGCGCAATTATACCATTCATAAAAATTATGTCAGCAAAAATTTTGTTCGCAAAAAAAGTTTGCACTCGCCGGGCGAAGCCCTTGCGTACTTAGATTGTGGGGTGGGAAGGAATTGTAAATTTGAATCGGGAGATTTTATTCCGAGCGGAGGAACGACTTGCCAGCGCCGCTGCCGGTGATCAGTTGGCGTTTGCCGAAATCGTCGGTGAACAACAGGCAATGGTCTTCAGTTTAGCATTCCATTTCCTGCGCGACAGAGAACTGGCGGAAGAACTGGCACAAGAGGTTTTCCTTCTTCTCCACCAAAACCTGTCCTCCATAAAGTCTCCCGCCCACCTAACCTTTTGGCTCCGTAAGGTCACGAGCCACCGTTGTATTGACGCGACCCGGCGACAGCAGGCGCGACCGCAGGTTTATCTCGAAGATTTGCCGGAGCCGGTTGCCGAGACTCCAGACTCAGACCCGATGCTCAATCGCTCTTTGCACAAACTGGTTGCCGCGCTGCCGGAAAATGCGCGAATGGTTCTGGTGCTGCGCTATCAGGAAGATTTGGAACCGACCGAGATTGCCGAAGTTTTAGGCATGCCGCTGAACACTGTGAAAAGCCACTTGCGGCGGTCGCTGGCTACGCTCAGAGAAAAGTTGTCGCGTTCGATAGGAGAAGTAAACGTATGAGCCGTCTTGATGATGAATTGAAATTAATGTTTCGCCGTGAACAACCCTCTGCGGATTTTACCGCGCGGGTAATGGCGCGACTTGCCGAACAAGCGCCCAAGCCGAGTTTGTGGCAACGCTTGATCGGCTTGTTTCAAATGCCTGTGATGCGCTGGGCGATGGCGGGCGCGGCGATTTTACTGGTTGCGGGCATTGTGTTCGTTCAGTATCAACGCGACAGAGCCAATGATGTTTCGACCGGCACTGCAAATGTGAATCGACCGGCGGGCAGTAAAACAGATAATCGCAACCTCCAGGGCGAAACTGCTGGCGGAAATGAAAATGGCAATCGCGGCGGTGAGCAAAAGAACGACAAAGTATTCGCGCCGCCGAAAATCGCGCCGAAACCATTTGCGCCTGAAAGAAGAATTGTTGCGGTTGAACATAAACGAAAAGCCGCGCCCCATAAAGTTGAAAACGATTTACCTGAAGGACAGGTGGCGAAAGCGCATGACGCTTCGCAACGCAGCCCAAATATGACGATGTCAGAACGCGAACGCGGCGAACAGGCAAAAGAGCAACTTTTCAAAGCTCTGGAAATTGCCAGCAATCTGCTTGCGGAAGCCCGCAAAGTGGCAATCGGTGGAAAGTAAATTTTTCGAGCAATTTTGGACTGCGAATTTCACTGTTAATTTGAGGAGTTATGAACAACATTAAATCCATTTGCCAACAAATTTTCGGTATTGCGCTTATGCTTTTTGCCCTGAGCGCAATACCCGCCTACGGGCAAAACGCCAAACTCAACATCGACAATCTCAACTACCTGAACGACAAAGCTGTGCAGATCGTTGATATCACGTTGGGCAAGGAATTGATCCAGATGGCGAGTCAATTCATTCCCGGCAAAACGCCCGATGAGTTAAAAATCAAAGAATTGCTCAATACCATTCAAGGCGTATATGTCAAACGCTTCGAGTTTGAAAACGAAGGCGTGTTTACGGATAGTGATGTGAATCCGATTCGTTCACAACTGCAGAACCCGGCGTGGGCGAAAATCATCACCTATATCAACAAGAAAAAAGACGGCAACAAAATGAATGTCGAAGTTTTTCTGATGACCCAGGGCAGCATCATTCACGGTCTGTCGGTTCTCGCAACCGAAACCAAAGCCTTGACGGTCGTCAATCTGGTTGGCCCGATTGACCTGCAAAAACTTGCGGAACTCGAAGGTCGTTTCGGCATTCCCGATATTGGTCTCAGACAAGCCACCGGGCAACCCGCACAACAGGATGAAGCAAATAAAAAAGACCCGAATAAAAAACCATAAGCTCAGGAGCGACACGCTATGGCAAAAAGAATCATTCCCTTTATTGCGGCGATCATCGTTTTATCATTGGTTAATGTGAACACCCTCGCAGACGATAAACCCGATGATAAAAGCTACAGCACCTTTGTGAAGTATTTGAAGTCGAATTACAAAGCCCGCGGGCAAAGCGCTTTTGGCATGATTACCTTCGCGCGATTTTTAGTGAAGGTAATCAAACCGGCGGGCGTTAAAAATTTCAAAGTTTCGATGCTTCGCGATTTGCAATTCACGACCACGAAAGTTGATGACAATCTCGGCAACTTCATTCGCAAAAATGTCCATCAGGATTGGAACCCATTGGCACAGGTGGTTTCACTTAAAAATAATCAATACGTCTATGTCTATTCGATGACCGAAAAACAGGACGTGAAGTTTTTAATGGTCGCGGTGCAAAACCAGGAAGCCTTCGTTGTCCAATTCAAATTCGATACCGAACTCCTGGCGAAGTTTTTAGAAAAGCCCGAAATTCTTGGCATTTCGCTTACCGGCGACGATAATAAGAACCGGCAGGCGAATAACAACCCGGATAGTAATGTTGATGAGCAGAAGAAGAACCCCAACAACGATTCGGATAAAAAGAACGAAGAAGCGAAAAAATCCGATTCAAACTGAAGCCCCAAAAAAAACGAACCTGAGCGCGGATTTTTACGTTAAAGCAGACGTGCATTAACCAGTCCGCCTATATCACAAACATAAAACCCCGGCCTAAAAGAGACACAACAACGCTTTCGTAAAAAGCCTTGAGGAGTTTTATGCTTAAATTCTGCCGCGCTTTCTGCTGCTTCCTGGTTTTGTGCTGCTTGAGCATTGCAAGCCGCGCACAGGAAGAAGCCGCTAAAGCCAATCAACCCACACCACAACCGATTGCGAAATCGCAACCCGCGACCGAGTCGAATACGCAAACCCCGACCACCGGGCAACAGTCATCGCAACTTAAAAAACTTTCGGCAAATGAACCGCGTCCGATTACCGCGCCGCCTTCGATACACATTCCGCGAGTAACCCAAGCGCCGAAACTTGCAGATTATCTCGAAGGCAAATCGCGACCCGATGAATTGAAAATCAGCGGTTTTTTGCAACGCGAACCGCAAGACGGCATCCCCGCCAGTCAGGAGACCACCGGCTATCTTTCATACGACGATAAAAATCTCTATGTGATTTTTGTCTGCAAAGATGAACCCGGCAAAATTCGCGCCCACATGAACAAACGCGAAAACACCGGCGGTGATGACCTCGTCGGCATCACCCTTGATACTTTCAATGACCATCGTCGCGCTTATCTTTTCGGCAGCAATCCGCTCGGCGTGCAAATGGATGGCATCGTCGCCGAAGGGCAAGACGATGATATGAGTTTCGATACCGTCTGGTATTCCGAAGGCAAGGTCGAAGGCGATGGTTATGTCGTCTGGTTTGCGATTCCGTTTAAGAGTTTGCGATTCGATAATGCAGATGTGCAGACCTGGGGCGTAGCGTTGATTCGCGGCATTTCGCGCAATAATGAAACCTCTTTTTATCCGTATGTCACGCGCCGCATCGAAGGCTTTACACAACAGTTCGCAACCATGAACGGATTGCAGAAAATTTCTCCCGGTCGCAATATTCAAATCATTCCTTATGGCTTTTTTGCGCGCGCGCGTTTTTTGGAATTCGACCCGGCGCGACTGAAAACCGACACCGAGTTTCGCGGCGGTCTTGATGCCAAGATGGTGTTTCACGATTCGTTTACCCTGGATGTCACCATTAACCCGGATTTCAGTCAGGTCGAATCGGATGAACCACAGGTAACGGTCAATCAGCGATTTGAAGTCTTCTTTCCCGAAAAACGCCCGTTTTTCCTCGAAAATGCCGGGTATTTTCAAGCCTATGAAAATCTCTTTTTCTCGCGTCGGATTGCCGACCCGGATTTTGGCGCGCGGCTCACGGGTAAAGCCGGACCCTGGGAACTCGGCGCCCTCGCAATCGATGACCGCGCGCCGGGCAAACGCTTCAATCCGGGCGACCCGCTTTATAACAAACGCGCCGCCATCGGCGTATTCAGATTGCAAAGACAACTGCCCAATCAATCGAACGTCGGATTGATGGCGACGAGTCGCGATTTTGCTTCAAGTCATAACCGGGTTTTTTCTGCCGATGGGCGTTGGAAGTTAAATCAGAACTGGGTACTCAACGGGCAGGCGATTCAAAGCTACACCAAGCAACTGGATGGCGAACATCTGTCTGCCCCGGCATTCATCGTCAATTTGAACCGGCAGGGCAGATATTTCCAAAACTTTTTTAATTACACCGACCGCAGTCCTGAATTTCGCGCGCAACTGGGTTTTGTGCCGCGCGTCGATATTCGCCATGTGAATAATTTCATGTCCTATCGTTGGCGACCGAAAACCGGTAAGTTGCAATCGTATGGTTTCAATCTCTACACCGAAGGCATCTGGAATCATCAGGGTGATTTGCAGGATTGGCGAGTGAATCTGCCCTTTGTTGCGCAATTCAGCGGCGATACTTTTCTGTTCATTCGACGCGCCGAATTCGCCGATAGTTTCGCAGGCGTGCGGGTGCGCGAACACACCAACGATTTGCAATTCTCTACAAGCTTTTTACGGTGGCTGTCGTTTTTTACCAATTTGACGACCGGCGTGCAGGCTAATTTTTTCCCGAATGAAGGCGTGCCTTATGGCGCAAAGAGTTTGAACGGTCAGGCGGGGTTTACCCTGCGCCCGTCATCGCAATTTTCCTACAGTCAACTTTACATCTTTGACCGGCTGGCGACGCGCCATAATCATCTGCCCGCAGGCGAAAGCAAACCGACAGTGATTTACAACAATCACATCGTGCGCTCGAAAATCAATTATCAATTCAATCGCGCGCTTTCGGTGCGCGCGATTTTTGATTACAACGCGGTGTTGCCCAATGAACGATTAATTCGTCTGACGCGCGACAAACGCTTTGCGGCGGATTTATTGATGACCTATCTCGTCAATCCCGGCACCGCTTTGTATATCGGGTACACGGACGGTTATCAAAATCTGGCTTTGAGTAATGAGACGCCCGCAACGATTCGGCGCACGGGAGCGCCGACCTTTTCAACCGGACGACAATTTTTTGCCAAGATGAGTTACCTGTTGCGCTTTTAATAGATTTCCCAAAGGGCGCGAAAAGAGCTTGACCACCTGTGGGGGTAAGCAACTCTTTTCGCGCCCGATTTATTTGATTAGAGTCGCTTGCCAAACCATTGATTGAAGACGCGGTCAAAGACCGCTTGCTCAACTTCAGTCAATAGTCTCTGACCGTGTCACTCGGTGAATCGCGGTCAAAGACCGCTTTCTCAACCGCTCGCATCAATTTATCACTTCAACCTGCCAGCAATGTTTATTGATCTCCACTACCTGAATTTCAACATTGAGAAATTGTTTGATGACTTCGATATTGGTCTTCGTGTGCAGCGAGATTTCGCTGGCGGTAAATCTGCCGCCGCTGCCGATTGCCATCGGCAACAACAACTGGTCGGCAAGATGTTCACCAACTGCCGCATCGCTTTGCAAATAATTTCGCGTTTCGTTGACCGCTTTCCTGGCGACATCTTCGGCGCGGATGCCGCGCTCGCCAAACGCCGTGAAAATCTCTGTGATATTTTTGCTCTCGATTTCAATCATCAAGATATTGCCTTGCCCGTTGGCGTTCGCGGTCTCTTCAACAAAAAGCTGGTCGCGGTCTAAATCGAGTTTGCGACGCACGACATCGAGTTCGCGTTCGGCAATGTGACGCGGCAGGTTGGCAACGATAGCGCGGGCGCGTTTAATGGGCGATTCGCTGCGCCTGGTCAGTTCAAGCCGTGCAAGGTGTGTGCACGGGTGGATTTCAAACTGCGCTTTGCCGCCGCCCGCAGGATAAAAACCGTAGCGTTCGAGGCGCGCAGAAACCTTTGCGCCCATACGACTGACAACCGGCAAAAAAGTTTTCGCGAGAAAATCAAAGGGCGGCGCAAACGGATTATGGGTGCCGCCTTCAAGTGTAATGAGGCTTGGCGCATCGGTTGTGAGCAGCGCAGGCAAAATGGTTTGCAAAACCAGCATGGCGCTTCCGGCTGTGCCAATCGCGAAGGTGTATTCGCCGGCTTTAATGGCGCGTGGCGTAAAGGTGAGATATTGAGAGCCTAAGGTTGCGCCGTTCAATTCGGCGTCGCCAACGGTTGCCGCAGCCGACACGGAAGTCAAATGTTGTTTGAGCAAGCCGGGATTTTTTCGCCGGGCGCGAATTTTTTCGATGCGAAAAGCTTTTCCGGTAATCAACGAAAGCGCCAGCGCTGTACGCAGAATTTGCCCGCCGCCTTCGCCATATGAACCATCCAGAATAATCATAGACGAGATGATACGAACGATTATTTAAAAAGGCTCCGTAAAATTGAGAGCGGTTTGCGATGGCTGAAAGCCGGTTGAGAGAGCGGTTTTTGACGGCGATTCATTGAATGTTTTGTTTAACCTTGGTAAATGGTTTTGCAGTTCGCTCTAGTGGACTTGGTCGCGGATGATGTCTGGCTCGGTTTCATTCAAAGCGAGTAATTCAAACGATGGGATGAAACCGGATTGATGTCGCAGCGTTTCCAGGTAGCAGGCAATGGCATGAGCCGATAAAGGTTTGGAAAAATGAAAGCCCTGTCCCAATTCACAGCCTAAATCCTGCAAGGTTTTTATCTGTTCACAAAACTCTATGCCTTCGGCAACGATTCTAAGACGCAGAGTTTGTCCCAGCGTGATGATGGCTTGCACCAGTGCCGATTCATCCGCGCCGTTGCTGATGGCGTGAATGAACGAACGGTCGATTTTGAGAATATCAATCGGAAAGCGTTGCAGGTAACTCAGTGACGAATAGCCTGTACCGAAATCATCAATGGCGAGATGAATGCCGAGCGCCTTCAACTCGTTCAATTTATCGAGCGTCGTTTCGGTATCCTGCATCATCACGCTTTCGGTCATCTCCAGAATCAAACTTTCGGGCGGCAAACCGGATTTTTGCAAGGCATTGGCAATCGTTCGGGCAAGGTCAGGTTCCTGCAATTGTCTGCCCGAAAGATTGACGGTGATGGTGAGGGGCAGATGTGTGGGAAATTCGTCGTGCCAGCGTTTGCATTGCAGGCAAGCCTGTTCCAAAACCCATTGACCGATGGGGACAATCAAACCGGTCTCTTCGGCTAACGGAATGAAGTCTTTCGGAGCAACCATGCCACGGGTTTTGTGATGCCAGCGAATGAGCGCTTCGGTGCCGATAATTTTGCCGGATTTGAATTCGATAATCGGTTGATAGAGCAGGGTGAATTCCTGACGCTCGATGGCATAGCGCAAAGCGGCTTCGATTTCCAGACGATTGAGAGCGGCTTGATGCATGCTGGGTTCAAAGATTTCATAACGCCCCTTGCCGCGACTCTTGGCAGTGTACATGGCAGTGTCGGCGTTGCGCAGCAAAACATTGGCATGCTGCTCATCGACGGAACTCAAGGTGATGCCAATGCTGATTCCTACGAAGACTTCTTTGCCCTGAAGCACGACAGGTTTTTCCACGGTTTTATGAATCCTTCGGGCAATGGTGATGGCTTCAGCGGCAGTCGCGCAATCTTCGAGCAACAGCGCGAATTCGTCGCCGCCCAGTCGCGCCGCGGTGTCGCCTGTGCGCAGACAGGCTTGCAAGCGCGCGGCAATGGTTTTTAATAACAAATCGCCTTCGGTGTGTCCCATGCTGTCGTTGATGGTCTTAAAATTATCGAGGTCTAAGAACATAACGGTAATCGGTTTTCGGCTGCGTTGCGCGCGCGCCAGCGCCTGTTCAACCCGGTCATGGAAAAGTTCGCGATTGGCGAGTTTCGTCAAGGGGTCGTGAAACGCCTGATGAATCAACTGTTCTTCGAGCATTTTGCGCTCTGTAACATCGCGCGTGTTGATGACAATGCCCTGCACATTGGGGTCGCTGATTAAATTATTGCCGATGCTTTCAACATATACCCAATGTCCCAGTTGGTGTTGAATGCGCCATTCAACCGGCGAGGTGACGCCGAAACAGGACATCGCTTCGGTAAAAAATGCTTCGGTGGGTTCCAGGTCATCGGTGTGCAACAACTCCCGCAGATTGATTCCTACCAACCCGGCTGACTGATAGCCAAAGACGCGTTCGATAGATGAACTGACAAATTGAATGGTCATGCGTTCATCGGTAATGAAAATGACATCCGAAGAGTTCTGCACCAGCGAACTGAAACGCAGTTCGTTCTGGCGGCGGGTTTGAACGGTAAGCAACCGGGCATTTTCTCTGACCGCAATAATTTGTCGCGCCACGACCAGCGCGGTCAGACCGATGGCACAAAGGATTAACACATGCAGCGATTCGGAATGACCGGTATTCCAGGTCATATAGGTGACGCCAAGCAGCAAACCATAACCGGACACCACGCCTGTGTAGGGCAGCAACGCTAAAATTCTTCGCCGGGGATGATGAACCGGCTGCGATTTGTCTTTAAATTTCATGTGCCAGTATTGATACTGGGCGCTTACCGCCATCAGATAAAACGACAGGATGAAGAGTGCATCCACTGTGCCGCCGCCTGTATAAGCGCCCCGCAACATCAGGTAGCCAAATCCCAAATCCCCAAAGGCATTAATCAACAGCGAACAGATGAGCAGGTTGAGCGCGCCGGCAATATTATTTTCAGGTTGTTTGAGTAAAACGAAGGTGATTGCGAAAATCAATGCGAGGTCGCCAATCGGGTAGCTGAGCGCGGCAATCAGATTCCACCCTTCATGGTAAGGCGCAAGGGCAATCGGTTGCAGCAGGAAATACCACACCACCATGCCTATGCCAAGCATGACGCTTGCCGCATCCAACCCGAAGGTCAACCAGACCTTGCGCCCCTTTTGCTTCATCGGAAACCTCAACACCCCCCACAACAGCACAGGGTAATAGAGAATGTAAGGGATTTCCGACCAGTCATAGACCGCGTTGGAGGCTAAAATTACATCATGGTAAAACCCCACCCAATTCCCGGTGGCGCGAAGCAAAATGGCAAGGGCAATGATTCTCCATGCCCAACGGGCTTTTGGGGGCAGCGTGTTCTGGACTGACACGCGCAACGTAATGATGAACGAAATGATGCCAAGCGGCAGGAAGCCAAGATAAGAAATGAACAGTTTAAGTTTCTCGCCACCCCAACCGCCAACTGTCCACACGATATAGAGTGTGACAGAGATGCCGAGTGCAAAGGTGAGTTTACTGCCCCAATCACTCAACCAGTGTGCTTGGGTGAGACGTTTTAAGGGGATGATGCGTGTCATTCTTGCTTCCATTTCTTGAGAGGAAACCGCTATGCAAAACGAGAAGCAGTTTTAAATACCCGCCAGTTGTAGCGAAACGCGATTCTTCCAATTGTTGAAACTCTCATTTAAGTTTGGGTTGCGACTTTCAATCAACGGTTAAAACAATCCCATAGATTAAGGGTGACGAATTTGGTCCTCTGGTATCGCCATGAGAGGGGAGGGGGCAACCCGCACAACTTACGATAAGAGCAAGGTCTATGCCATTTTCCAGGTGAGCCGAACAGTGCATAGCAGATTCGAGTCGAGCTGTATCAACTGAGCGATTTGTTCCCTGAACAGGTACAAAAGGACAAAACATTGGTATTTTGATTAGCTCATCATAAATCAAAGACGATTGAAGACCTGTTGCAGGCGCATCGACCATTCGGTCAGATTGCATGAATGAACGAACCGCTGCGATGCAGATTGACAGGTCAAATTGATGCCGCTATCTCTGAAATTTTCTGAGTGCGCGTTTAACTTGCAGCATCCCGCAAACCGCTTTAGCGAGGCAAGCGGGTCTTTGGCAATTGAGTGGAGCGCCTTGCTGAGAGGATGTTGAGGGAACGGTCTTTGACCACGATTATCGACAGCCAGGACGGTTGCATCATCGTGGGATAGATGTTGAGGGAGCGGTCTTTGACCGCGACGCTTATGCGGCGGTGATGAGTATAAGCAATCGCAAATCGCTCTAAGCTTGAAAGGCGGCAGTTGCGGATTAGCGAAAGCTCGCTCTACGGATTGATGCCAAGTGAGCGTTGAAGTTCGGCGCTTACCGGATACTCGATTTCAATCGGCGCGACGGGTAAGTCGGTTTGCTGTTGGCGTATTGCCTGATGAAGCGCTTTTGCGAGTTGGGTGACTTCTTCAAGAGAGATAATCCAGTCATTCACGTAGCGTTTGACGGTCGCGCCGCGAATGCCGATTTGAATGGCGCGACGGTCTAATTTTTGCAGACGTAAATTGCGCTCGGGGTCCCATTGATGGCGCACCTCGCTGTGTTTGAGCGCCAGTGTCCAATCGGATTCGGATGAATAGATGCGCGGGTTGAACGAAGTTTCAACCGATTGGCGCAAAATTTCCAGAAAGCCGGCGTGCGTGAGCTTGATTTTCAAAATCGCTTCCTGATTATGTTTTGAAGCGTAACCGGAACGATACAGCATCCAGCCAAACGACGGTTTAATCCACGTCATGCGTTCAAGATTGAATCCTCTATCGAAGGTGCCGCGTCTAAGCGCCGACGCAACAGTCGAAGGCGTGAATGCCTGATAGACATAGACGCCTTCTCCGTCATAATTGGCAAATATTTTTCGCATATTTTCTCTCTGCCGCTTTGTGGCAACGAAAGCTAGCCATTGGCTTCGATTTGAAAGGGAGATAATCTTTTGATTGCTTAACCCCAGGCGCTCAAAAACTCTGCGCGAGTCTGCATATCTTCAGCAGAAAGTTTGGCGATCAATTTCAAAGTCCGGCGTAACTGTTCTCCTAAACTGAAACGCTTTTGATGAACCAGAATCATTCCCGCGTGAGTCTTGCCTTGCTGTATGCAGTCGGCGTGAATTTTGTAGAAGTCAGAGACATTAAAGGTGTAGATAACGCGCCCTTGTGCCTTAGCGAATTCGACTTGCTCTTCATCCGATTTGCCTAGCATCCCCTCGCTTGCTGCTGTTGTGACATCTATGCCGCGCGCGCGAAATTCTCTGGCGAGTGAGCGCGACCCCGCGTCTTCATCGAGGTAGAGGCGAATCTGGCTCATGCGATTTTCGGTTCTTGATAATGTTCTTGCTCAAGGCGTTCGACCTCTGCATCTTCGGCAGCCAGTTGCGCTTCAATCTCGGCTTGATTGGCGTGATAGTAAGCCAGCGCCGCGTAGACTTGCGCGAGGTTCAAGTGTTCATACTCATCAGCAATCTGCTCAGGCGTGAAGCCTTGTTTATACCAGGTCACGATACGATGAACGGTTATGGCGGTTCCGGCAATGCAAGGTCTGCCGCCTCTTAGGTCTGGTTGACTGACAATCATTTCTCCAATATCGGTCATGATTTTCTCCTCACTAGCCGTTAGCCTAATCAAGGCGATAAAGAATATCAAACCGTTCGCCTTGCGTTGAGATTATTGCTTAATATTTGAGCCACTGGGTCGAGTTTCGCAAATAGATTAGTCAACTTAAATTTTTAAACTATCTGTAAACCGGATTGACGAGGGTTGCGTAGCTAGTTGATGCCGACGCAACAATCGAAGGCGTGAATGCCTGATAGACATAGACGCCTTGATTAAACTTCTTTACCAAGCAAGCGAAGTGGCGAATCCGCCGGCAATCCGAAAACTATCGTGTTGTTTGAAGAGTCGCTGATGGCTTGCAGCAATTTGAGTTGCAGCAATGCCGGATGGTCTTCCAACAATTTCGCAGCGTTGGCAAGGTTGCGAAGCGCAGCCGTTTCGCCGCGCGCGCGCTCAAGCGCCGCCAAACCTTCCTGACGCGCTTGCGTGACTTGCGCGAACATTTTTTTGAATTCGCCCGCAAACATAATGTCACGAACGTTGACCGCGACCAGTTTTAAACCGAGTTGCGCGATATGCGCTTCGCTCAGTTCAAACAACTTCGCATCAATCGCCTTTCTTTGCTCAAGCAATTCATCAATCCTGAGTTCGCCGACGATACTTCTGAGCGCCGATTGCAACTGGATGTAAAGCGATTCTTGAAAATTCGCCACTTTGTTGTAAGCGATATTGACATCGGCAATTTCATATTGCGCCACCAAACTCAGGCGAATGTTGATGCCATCGGCGCTTAACACTTCTTGCCCGGCGACCGTCACCATACGCAATCGCACATCCAGTTTTTGAATCACTGTGCGATACGTATGTGCATAACGACCTGGCGACAGGACGTCGATAAACTTGCCGTTTTTGTAGCGCAAGCCTCTTTCAAATTCAAACACGACGGTGCGCTTAAAAAGACTCGCAAGCCATGCCGTGAGTATCAACGCCAGCATCACTGCGCCAATTATCAAAATTAAATTCATTAACATCACAACCTCATTAGTCAAAGGCTCTCCCTCAAAAAGTCACAGAGGGTTGGCGGAGGTTTAAACCTGCAAAGCCGTATTCTGTTGCCCGAAAGCTGACTTCAAAAGAGAGAGCCAGTCAGGGAGTTGAACCCAGCGCGTTTGCAGCACGCTTACCTGTTTGGCTGTAGAGCGCTGTATCGCAAAACCGCAATGAAGATTTCATCGCCGTTGCTTTCATCCCTACACTCTGAACTTTGAAGTTGAAACTCTGAAAAATGTGAACCCTTTTATCCATCTTCTGTTCATCGTTCCGACTTCATCGTTCCTCGTTTCTTTAATAGTGCTTGCTCGAATGCGGTTTGCCGCGGCGCTTTGATTTTTTCGGACGCGCGCCGTCCGTGCCTTTCAAAGATGCCAGAGGCCACAGCGTATATTCGATTTTCGCAAGCCCGGCACCCACGACTGCCGCGACCACTTCTTCAGCGGATTTGTAACACACGCCCGATTCATCAATCGGCACGCGCCCGTCGGCATTGACTAAAATTCCCGCTTTGCGATATTCGTCATCAATCTGGCGTTGATTCAAGGTTTTTGCCGCCGCGGCGCGCGACATTCTTCGTCCCGCGCCGTGATTCACGGAATAAGCGCTGTTTACTGCTTGAGCCTGCGGACGCAAAATGTAACTGAAATCTTTATTCGAGCCGGGGATCAACACCGGATGCCCGGCGCTCGCCCACATCGTGCCGGCAAGCGCCGGATGCCCGGCAGGAAAAGCTCGCGTTGCGCCTTTGCGATGCACCCACACATCGCCGAATTCCGGGTGCCACTCTTTCTGCACCAGGTTGTGCGAGATTTCATAAATCAATTCCAACGCCGCGCCAAAGACTTCTTTGAAAGCTTCGGCAACCTGTTCAAAAAGAATCAGGCGATTGATGATGGCGAAATTTCCGCCCGATGCTACGGCATTCAAATAGCTGCGATAATGCGCCGATTCGGGCGTGAAGTATCCGAGGTCAATATCGCTAATGACCTCGGGTTTTTCCAGGCGCGCCATCTCAAAATAGTTGGTCGCCAGGCCGTGTCCCCAACCGCGTGAGCCGGTATGCGCCTGCACGAAAAGCGTTCCGGTCTCTTCGGCGCGTTGCAACTCGATGAAGTGGTTACCGCCACCGAGAGAACCGAGTTGCTGAATGCCGCGTTCGGGTTGACCTTTGCCGCCAAGCGGCGGCGTCCAATCGTCATCAACCGGCATACGGTGACGCTCGGCGCGTGAACGATCAAATGCCGCGCCATATTTTTCGACATAGTATTCTGCCCCGCCGCGAATCAAGTGATCGAACTCCTTGCCGTCGAGATTTTTCAGGCGCACGCTTTTGCCGCCCGCGCCTAAACTCACGCGACGCATCACCGCGCGATTGAATTCCAATCGTTTATCCGGCGTCGCCGCTTCAGCCTCAACCTCAGATTTCGCGCTGACCATTCCGCAGCCAATGTCATAGCCCACCGGACCCATAGCGATTGCGCCTTCGTTGGCATCCGTGAGCAACACGCAACCGACCGGCACGCCGTAACCGTAATGCGTATCGGGGGTGATGACCACGAGTTTGGTTCCCGGAAAGCGCGTGGCGTTGACGATTTGCCGATAGAGCGTCGCTTCGGCATCGGCAAGCAGGTTCGGCGTGAGAAACAATCTCACTGGCACCTTGCCGGTGTCTTCGGTGTGCAGTTCGTAGTAGCCGTCGCCATGCCAGCGAGCCAGATGCTTCCAGTTATGCGCATTCTTTAGTTCTTTGGTTTTGCTCATAAATTATTAAATTTCTTTCTTTCGTGTTTTTCTTTCGAGCTTCTCACGCGAATTGGCGCGTCGGCTTGTTTGCGAACCCAACGGGTGAATTTTGCAATCGCCGGAAAGCTTAACAAGCGGTCAATGGTATTGAATTCATCAGCCAATTCGCGTTCGGTTAGCGCCGCGTGAAGGTTTTTGTGGCAAGGCGCGCAAATCCCAATCACGCGATTCAGTTCTTCCGGCGTTTTGTCTTCGCGTTTCTTTTTGAGTTTATGTTCGGCGCGCGGAATCAGATGATGCTGCGTCAGTTCACTGACCGCGCGTTCACATAACTCGCATCGTTTTTCGGTATTCATCAAACCGCATCTTGGCTCAGGACGCTTTCATTCGGCAAGCAAAGCCAAACGCAATGGTGATTAGTCAGGGCGGATATTCGAGCGTGAAGTGTGGATACGCACCCTCGGTTCAATTGGTTCACAATTTTTTCAAAGCAATAAAATGACGCAAAATAAATTGGAAACTCGAACCATCAACTTATTCTGCGTCATCTTTTAAATTCGTCATTTTCAGTCTTAGCTTTTTAACTTGACGTTCGTGAGTCTTGCCGGATAGATGCCGAAATTTTCGACCTCGATGGTTTTTTCGCCGAGGTAACGAACTTTGGCGGCGGGAATCAACCCACCATCGCCTTTGCCCTTGGTGTCAATGAACAGTTCGATGTAGGTGAAGGGATAATCAAGCGACCGCGAACCGCGTCGCGCTTCAAAGACGCCAATCCAGCGTTCAGCCAAAGCGGTGATCTGGCGTTCGCCTTCGGCATCGGTCGTCATCCAGATGGCATTGATGTCGAGTCCGATACCCGAATTGATTTGCAGCGTGCCGCGTTTTTGTTTGCGCAGGGCTTTCAACAAAGCGTCCTGCCCGCCATCTTTCAACGCGCCGGTGATGCCGACGACTTCGCTATCGGGCGTGTAACTGTCAACCGTTAAAGTAAAGATCGCCGTCGTCGTACCGCGTGTGCCGCCAAAATAGATAAGGTTTCCGGTATAAGTTTCCTTGGCGGCGCTCGTCGCCACTGCGTTACTGGCATTTCCCGGTTGCGGGTAAAAAGCGGTCAAGGTTACAAAGCCGATGGCGATAGTCAGATGAGTCAGTAAAAAGGTTTTTTTCTTCATGTGTTCTCCTGTCGTGTAAATGGGTTCTTACAGCACGGGGGAACCTTTATAGAAAAGCTTAATGATATGACGCGCGATAGGCAATCTTTTTCAAACGGCATTAGTCTTGGCGATACTGAAACTGATTGCGTGATTTTTCTGAATTCATCGCCGTTGCCTTATAGCGGCAATATGCAGATTCGCTTATGCCATTCAGCAGTTTCGCTACAAAGCGCAATGATTTCGAGTTCATCAATCGCCTGGTTAATCGTTAAGCTTCTCGGCACAACGATAATGCCGGTCATCGGTTGGTTTTCCGCAAGGCGGGTTGCCGCGTGTTCCGGCATGGTCTTTAGGTCATGCGTCAAGAGCAGCCGATTTTCACTCGCGGCATATTCCAATAACTCAAGGTCGCTGGCATTACTGAGCCCGACTTGATGCGCCGTAATGACATCAAGGTTAAGAACGCGACGTGACAGACCGCGCAGTATGTCGTGGTCAAAATCCTGGTCAATGAGCAATTGCAACATACGATTTTACTTTTTGTTTTGGTTGTGTGCTGACCGACGCTCAAGGAGTCGTTCACGCATCTCGGCTTTTGCAGATTGATATTCGGGGTTGGATTCGATGCGCTGCTGCGCGGCGGCAGCAGCAACTTCTTGATCGGATAAGTAATTTTCAATCGCTTCGCGGTTGCTCAGATAATAAGCGATGACTGCATAAATATCGGCTATGGAAACCGCAGGAAATTTATAAGCGATCTCTTCAGCCGTCGCGCCGAGTTTGAAATGATGGATAATCGAATCCAGGCTCACTCGTGAACCGGTTATGCGAATGGTTCCGTCTTCGGCCGTCATCAACGGAATCGTTTGCGTTGCTTCGATCCTTGTCATAGTGCTTTCGATTATAGCGCATCATTGATTCAACACACGCTAAAATTTTCATTCGATGAATTTGCTCATCAACCAACGCCAAGAGCGAAAAGTAATTCAGAAGCAAATTATATACTCAGCTATTCAGAATGTTTTTAATTGGAATTTACCCATTCCGGGATGTGTTTTCGGTATAACTTTGGCAATTCTTCTAAGACTTTTTCTTCATTGCCATAGATATTCAACAAAAATTCCCAAAGTGTATAACTTCTCGGCTGATTTAATTTTTTTGCAAGGAATCTAAGAAAGTTTGTAAAGGGTAAATGTCCACCAACATTGAGTGCATTACCAGCCCCATCTAGAAAAGCTACAACTTCAGCAAGCGTTCCATACCTCGTATACAGGCGATAACGCTTACAAATGATTTCGACGATTTCTGCGAATTTTTCTGGTGTCATTTGCCTGGAATAAAATCATAACCCCGCGAGTTCAACCAGTCGTTTGTATTCAACTTCGCTAACCGGCATCACCGATAGTCGCGGCAGGCGCGCCAGTTGAAACTCGGCAAACTCGGGCATCGCTTTAATGTCGGCAAGCGTCACCCGGCGCTTCGCTCGCTTTTTGGGTTTGAGATCAATGACCGCGAGTTTTTCATTATCGGCTTTCGGGTCGGGGTATGGATGGCTGGCGGCGATTGCGAGTCCGGCAAGCGATTTTTCGTCGCCGGTGTGATAGATCAAAATCAGGTCGCCTTTTTTGATTTTGCGAAGATTCTGCAAGGCGAGATTATTGGTCACGCCGTCCCACACGGCGAAACCATCTTTTATTAAATTCTCAAAACTGTAATCTTCAGGGTCGCTCTTGAGTAACCAGTAATTCATAACGATGAAGGGCTTTGTTGCATAAATAAAAATGGAAACAATCTTCCACAAGGTTATACTAGAAAACGCTTCATACGGCATAGCTGTCGGGCATTCCCAGATGGGTCATCCGGTTCAATGCCGCACAGCGCAACAGC